>NZ_JALJRC010000060.1:0-11811 GCF_024519925.1 Cytobacillus sp. Bac17
GAGGTATTTCGTATGAAATTCAGATAGAATGATTTTCCTCAGGAAAGTCGCTATCATTATTCAACTATAGGGTGCGTTAATTCAAGAAGGATAAACACATTTTATAATGAATTTATTAAAAGATGTAGCAGTTCGTGTAAGAGGTAATTAAAGACCGCATCGGTAAGAACAGTTTGAGTATAAAGGATCTGGCACTTTTTTATCACTAATAAAATAATCCATTAAAAAATCTCAGACTGGCAAATAGTCTGAGATTTTTAGTAATGGCTTCTTGCAGCATTGAATCCATTATGGGTTGCTTTTAATTACTTTGCGGACCGTGAGTCAAGGAAACTGTCTCCTTGGTTTTTCGTCTTCTATATACGCTTAGAATCAGTCCTGCGGATATCATCTCCAGCAATAAATGTGAACCTCCATAACTCATGAATGGTACGGGTACACCACTCAGTGGAGATAAACCGAGATTCATCAGTAGGCTTAGTATAAACTGAGCTGAAAAGACTGCTGCCAATCCTGTAATTAGCAATTTACCATAAGGGGGATTCACACTTTTGACGGTAATCGATATTCTACAAATAAAAAATATAACCAGAGCCAAAGCCGTGATTGCGGCTAGCCACCCAAACGAATAGATGATGTACGCCAAGATAAAATCTGTATGGACCTCAGAAATGAAACTTGGGGTCACCTGAAGGGCACTTCCTATAAAATAAGCCTCACCTATTTTAAGATCTGTATAGGAGTTTACCATGGAGTATCTCTGAGAAAGAGACAGCAGATTCCAGATGGGCCATATAGAAGCAACAACTGCGAATGTTATAGTTTGTTTAAGGCTGGACCTTGACGTATGCATGATTACAGCGCATACAATGATGCTAATAATAGTAGCTGCGAAGGCTCCTGTAGTCGCCATTAGTAAAATTGGTATTGACATAATACCTAATCCAAACCAAGACTTTCGATTATCATTCCAATCCCAGGAATGAAACATTCCAGCAAAGGCAATGACCAAAAGGAATGGAGTGATTTCGGTGAAATTAATAGTGGCAAAGCCTACATTTAAAAATGGCACATCATCGACTCTAACACCAATGAGAACGGTCAATAAAAGTATGAGGATTGTTGCCGCATAGAAGTGCTTGGAGTATTTCATCAATCTCCTGTAATCAAACATAAATAGGCTTAGCATGAGCACGACACCCAACGAGTAGAAGCTAAGAGTTTTATTGAAAACTTTCAGTTCTTGAAGCTCTGTAAAAGCCGAATGGAATTGCAAATAATACATAACCAGTAGCCCAAATAGAGAAGCTGTCAGCACGGGCAACAAGGTTTTCACATCCATAGGGGCTTTGTGTGTTTTGTTAAGCTGCTTTCCCAAAACTACTGCATCTCCCATACGTGCCAATGCTTGATCTATAGCCTCTTCTTCTGAAAGCCCTGTACTCATGGCCTCCTCTTTGAGCATATGAAGGTGATCGTTAATTTCCAGTTTTATATGGGCATGTACATCCTTATTTTTTATCCGTTTACACAAATCTCTAATATACATTTCAAACTTATTATCTAATCCCATACGATTTTCTCCCCACTTAAAACTTCGTCAACAGCATTCTTGAAAACGGACCATTCTTCTTTTTTTTCTAAAATAAATTCTTTGCCCTGGTTATTAATCTTGTAATATTTCCTCTTTCTCTTTCCGGTCCCTTCGCCCCAGTAAGATACTATTAATTCTTTTTCCTCAAGGCTGTGAAGGATGGGATAGATCGTGCCTTCCTTAAAACTAAAAATTCCATTAGACTTCGATTCCAGTTCTTTGATAATTTCATAGCCGTACATTGGTTTAGAATTAAGCAAACTCAAAATAAGAGTAGTGGTACTACCCTTTAGCAATTCTTTGCTTATCTTCATAAACAGTCCACCTTCCAAATGCATAGTAAATCTATGCATAGTTTTTATATGTATAATTTATGATATAAATTAATTCCTGTCAATATATCTATAAAGAAAAACGGCATGATTTATATAACAAAGATTCTTTAAGTAATTGTTGGAGCACATTCTTTTCATATTACAAGTTACTTTTAATAGTAGAATGTGGTCTCAGTAAAGAAAGGTATAACAAACAATAAGAATTCCTATCAGATATGCTTTTTATGATTATGAAGTAAACATTGCTTATTCAACAATAGGGTGCAATACTTTAAGATCCAGCTGCCGTACCAGGCAGCTTTTTCTTATTAAACAAAAGGGGCAGGTTTGTTGAAGAAGAGAACTATTGGGGCTCTTCATAAGAGGTAACTGCGGTGAAACAGCGGTTAAATTAACGTGTGCATTAAACAGGAAATTATATTGTATACCCAAAAATCTGTAATATAATGGATATAGGCATACGAGGAGGTATATTTTACTATGTGGAAAGTGATAGTTAAATTCTTTATTGAAAAAATTTGGCCAGAGGTTCTAAAGTTACTAGTTAAATATGGGAGAGAATTGGCTGAACTTATTTTTTCCAAAGCCTTTGGATTTATAAAAAATTGGTTTAGTAACTTAGGAAAGGAAAAAGCAAAGCAAGCAGAAGAGGCTTACAGCAAGGCAGAAAGTTCTAGTGATCCAGATGAGAAGAAAAAGTATGCGCAAGAGGCAGAATTCTATAAAAAAGAAGCTGAGTCTTATGCTCGTAAAATGGAGGATTTAGAGCGACAGTTTAATGAGTTTAAACAGTCTGTTCAAAAGGATGTAGAGAACAGGACTAAGGACTTGAAAGCTGAAGATCTATTTAAAACTAATAAGGAAGACTTTTCGTTTAACTCGTCTAATAATATTTTAAGTTTAGAGGATAGTTCGAAAAAGTAAAATGGCTATAGCAAAGTTTACACTTCATCAATATGTCGAAAAATTCAACTTCGAAACTATAAGTATATTAATATGAAGCGAGGGTATACTGAAGAGTAAGACCAGGTAGAGATGAGGAATATGAATGACTGAACAAGAGAAAAGGTTGCTATACAAAACTTCAATCATTTTAAATAAAGATACTAGTCAGATGAGATTAAACGATATTATTGAAGAGCTAGTCTATGTGATTGAACAAAAAGATATGAACAAAACAGCAGAACAGATTGCTAGGTCTTAAAAACAAAGTGGACTGAAAATTGGCATCCTTTACAGATGGATGCTTTTTTTATTAAAGTATAGGACTTTGTATGCTCTTTATTAAACAATGGGGCAGGTTTATGGGATAAGGATTCGGCAATTCTTGTAACGGAGTAGACTCTTACTGCGCAATAAATTGTTTCATGAATTTAGGAGTGTATTTTATAGTAAAGCCATTGTATTATTTCGGTGGTAGATTTTATATAGTTGTTAACTGCGTCGTCCAATAGCTTTATGTAAGGATTTAAGACAATATGTCAAAATGGTTTAAACTATTTTGACATATTGTCTTCCGTTAGAGCTAGAACCTCCCTTGCTGCTTCAATGAAAGATAATATAATCGGTGAAAGCCACTTGTCTTTATGCCATGCCATATGTGTATACACATCCAAGTTTTGAAATCGCCAAGGAAGAGCAACAAGTTCGCCACGTTCAACTTCGACTGCAGTTACTATTTTAGGAAGAAAGGCAATACCGATTCCCGAGATTGCACATTGTTTAATGGCTTCTGCACTCTGAAACTCTAACGATGAAATACTATCAATGTCTCCCTTCTTAAACGTTCGGTCAAACATTGTTCTATAGGGACAACCCTTTTCGTTTATCAGGAACACCTCTCCGTGAAAATCGTCAAGCTGTAATGCAGTTTGTTTAGCAAGTGGATGATCTGGAGCAACGAAAAAGCGAAAAATTTCTTCTGTCAATGGCTCTACTGCAAGTCCCGTTGATTTAATGGGTTCGTCGAGTATAAAGGTGACATCCGAGGTTCCCTCAAAGAGTGTTTGTTTGAGTTGTTGATTTGGAACCGAGCGAAAGATGAGACGAACACCAGGATGCCGCGAACGAAAAAGCTTAAAGATATCTGGAAGTCGATAGGCGCAAACAACTTCGTTAGCACTAATCGTTAAGGTACCACTTAGAATTTCATTGTCATGAACGACACTCCGAGCTTCGTCCAATTTGTTTAGAACCTCCTGGACGTGAGTTAAAAAACGTTTACCTGCAGTTGTGAGAACAAGCTGCTTTCCCAAACGATCAAAGAGACGAACATCTAGTTCTTCCTCCAATGCTTTTATTTGCATCGTAACATTGGAGGGTACGTAGTTTAGTGCTTCAGCAGCTCTACTGAAATTTAATGTTGTTGCCACCGTATTGAACGTATTCAGCTGGCGCAATTCCACCATAATCCCCCCCCCTTAATTTTCAATTTTATTGAATGCTGCTTTTAATTCTCTTCACTTTTATTGAAAGTAACACGACTTTATACTAAATACAAGAAATACATTCTAAAGTGTTTGTGTTTCATTTAAAAAGGAGTGACAACTCAATGGATAATTATGAGATTTTCAATTTAGGTGATGTAACCTTACAATCGGGAGTGACGTTACCAAGCGCTTTCCTTGCTTATAAGACTTATGGGAAGTTGAATGAAACTAAAGATAATGTTGTCATTTATCCAACCGCTTTTGGCGACCAGCATGTTAATAATGAATGGTTGATTGGAGACGGCATGGCACTAGATCCACAAAAATATTTCATTATCGTTCCGAATCTAATAGGGAACGGTTTATCCTCTTCTCCAAGCAATACTCCTGCACCGTTCGAAAAAGCTAATTTTCCGCATGTAACCATCTATGACAACGTTCAGTTGCAGTATCGACTTGTGACCGAAAAATTCGGCATTCAGAAAATCGCTCTTGTAGTTGGATGGTCAATGGGTGGTCTTCAATCTTTCCAATGGGCGGCCAGTTATCCTGACATGGTGGATCGAATTGCCTCTTTCTGCGGGAATGCAAAGACTTGGCCGCAAACCTATGTGGTTCTCGATGGAATGAAGGCTGCACTCATGGCCTCAGTCGGCTCGGAATCTACCAAAATAAACCAGTTGACTTCTAAAGATATGCGTGCAGTGGGCCGTGTCTATGCAGGATGGGGATTATCGCAAACCTTCTATAAAGAGGAACTTTATCGTGAAATGGGATTTGAGGAATTGGAAGATTTTGCAGTTGAAGTTTGGGAAAATAGCTTTATGAGTATGGATCCACACAATGTTCTAGCCATGTTATGGACGGGACAATATGCAGATATTAGTGCAAACGCAGCATATAACGGAGCGTTTGATGAGGCACTCAAAAGCATTAAAGCGGTTACCTATATCATGCCAGGAAGTACTGATCTCTTCTGTACGGCAGAAAATAACGAATATGAAGCTAATCTTGTACCTAATGCTGAATATCATCCTATCAAATCAGGCTGGGGTCATTTTGCTGGTCGCGGAATTAACAGAACCGATAATAAATTTATTGATGAAAATTTAAAACGCTTATTAGGACTTCGAAAAAACAGGTAAAGTGTTTTTTATATACTATTATTAAGAGACGGTTACCCTAGAATTAATCGTCTCTTTCTTTTACTCAAGGGCTATTGCTTAGTACAACGATACTGGGCAGTAATAGCGCTAACTTTGTGAACATATGCACTTAAACAAAACCAGCTAATAGTTTGTCAACATTTTTCAATAAAAAGAATAATAACGTCATGATATACTAAAAATGTTCATGCCAAATAACCTTCCTCTATGTTTAATTTGGAAGGTTTTGTTGTATTTAGTTAGATATAGTTTTTAAACTGTATCTTGGAAAATAGTTCTGCTTTTTAATAAGGCAAAAATCCAATGTAAGAGCTTATTAACACATGCAATAACTGCTACTTTGAAGGGTTTTCCTTCTTCACGTTTTTTATCGTAAAACTCTCTTAATCTTTTATTGCGTGCGATGATTTTATCAGTCGTTTTCTTTTTACGAGCATCACGAATACCACTTTGAACTGCCATATACAAGGCATGTCGAAGTCTACTAGAACCTCGTTTGGTAATTCGATTTACAGATGCGGTAAACTTACCAGAAGAGAAAACACTAGGATCTACTCCAGCGAATGCAACGAGCTTTTTGGCATCATTGAACCGATCTATCTCACCAATCTCGGAAATAATCGTGGCGGCGATTTTCTCTCCAATTCCAGGGATAGACTGCAGTATATGATATTCTTCAATTTCTTTAGCGAGGGCATCTATTTCACCTGCAATCTTAGATAGATGCTCTTGGTATTGAAGAACGATCTTGACTAATAACTCTAGATTAAAAATATTACTCTGGTAGAGGTTGCTTTGAAACGGATTACGAAGGGCTGCTTCCCTTAATTTTTTGGCCTTTTCGTTTGCCCATGCATCTGAACGACTCATACATAGCGAAGCTATTTTCTCTGTTATTTCTCTTTCACTCACACTTAACACTACTTCTGAAGTAGGAAATTCTAATAATGTAAGCAATGAGACTTTGGAATATAAACTTCCAAAAACTCCTCTATATTCAGGAAATACCTGATCCAAAAGGGTATGCAGCTGTATTTTAGTCTGTGCTGATACTTCGGCAATACTTTCTTGTTGTCTTGTTAGATTACGAAGATTTAATAGTTGAATTCCTCTTTTTTTATAAGGCTCTAATTCTTCTTTATAAAACAGTTCGCAAAGGTGAAAAGAATCAATTGTATCTGTTTTTACCTTCCTTAAACTCGAACTTTTGGCTCGATGGGAGATAAGAGGATTGACAACAATATAAACAAAACATTGCTCCTCAAGAAATTGAATTACAGGAAAATGGTAATGTCCTGTTGATTCTAAAACCACCGTTGGCTGATGACCACCAGCTGAACTCTCTACTTCATGAAGGAACTCTAATAAACTACCTAAACCATCAGTATTGTGTTTGATACTAAAGCTCTTACGATACGGTTTGCCTTTGTCTAAAAATGCTTGAACCTGACTTTCACCTTTTGAAACATCCAGACTAATGACTGGATTCATAATCATATCTCCTCCTTTGTAAAACAACAATTGTCGGTATCCCCTAAGGCTTCTTGTAATGTCATAGGTTCGCTTGTTAAACGGGATCGTTGTCCCAACCAGCCTGAAACATGTTTATACAAGTAGGGGGTGAACAGTTTAGTTGACGGGATTTAACCCACGGGTGCGACGTTCTACCCCGACTACCGTAATATTAAGACCATAAATAAAAAGGTCAACCAGAAATATCTGGCTAACCTTATATTACGAACGGGTGCTTTTCTTCAATATCAAGAGCTGATAAACCAGCTCTTTTCTCATGTCGTAGAATAAAAATTCTTTCATTGCTTAATTTCCTTTCGTATGTATTTTAATATAATTCAGAGAAAAACATTTTGTGATAAAATACACTTAAATGTGATTAAAGTTATTATAAGGGGTACTAAAGTGAAAAAAAATGAACTATTTAACCTTACTTTTAGCGATTACCTTTATGGTGGGATGTACGAACACAGAAGATGTTTCAGTTACAGAAGAAAAAACAGTTTCGCAAGTAACCACAGCTAATACAACCGAAAATAGCAATCAAGAGGAAACTGAATTTGAAGAAACTACTACAATTATTGATGAACCAGTAGAAAAGGAAGCTCCAGCCCAACAAAATAATGAACGATTCCCAGGATACAAATTGATTGAAGTTGATGGTGGAGATTTATCGGGATATCGTCAACCTAGCTGCTTTCAATTCTTGCAGTTTATCTAGTAAGTATTAGCTCTCCATATGCATTTACGGTACTCGTATGGGTAACGGGTGTTATGGGTGTTATTTTATTATTATTTGTAATTCCAGAAATATATCAAAGGAGGTGGAGAGTAAAGGATAAAGTAATATCTGCAAGTTAACTTCCACCCACTTTACATTACTCCGTATAATTACAATCCAAACCACCCACTTAAAAACTTTAGTGGGTGGTTTATTTTGGAACTGTTATTTTCTTTTCTTCTTGAAGAATCCTTTGAAAATAAAATGAGTCTTTTTACCTACGGCTGTTCTCCTGTGTTTTCCTTTAAATTAATACACTTTTCAACACTTATCTTAGAAAATTAAAGAATAATATTAGTATTGTTATATTTTAACTTTTTTGTAAATTTTAATGATATGCTAATTGGTAATGAGGAAACTCGAGATATTAGACTATATCATTTAAAAAGGGGAAGGTAGAATGAAATGGAACAAGATCCGAAATCAAATTATACTGGCTGTGGTTTTGTGCTTCAGTCTAATTGCAGCTAATCCAACTCACGCTGCAGAGAAAAAATTAAGTTTAACTGTATATAGCCAGGATAAGAGTAACTGGTGTTGGGCAGCAGCAGGACAATCGGTTATAAGATATGTAAAAGGAACAGTAAAGACGCAGTGCCAGCTTTACATGTGGGGAAAAGGATATAGTAGCTGTTCTACAAATGAAACTGGTTCAATTTCTACACAATTTTCAAACATGTTTAAGGAAATGAATTTTAATTACACTGGCGATGTGATATCTTCTGCTTCGACATTTAGCGGTGTTATATCTCAAATAAACCTAGGTAGACCAATGATTGCCAGAATGGGATGGACAAGTGGAGGAGGTCATTTTGCAGTCATTTATGGATATGATGATGGTTCAACAGATTATATAAATTGGACTGATATTAATTATGGAGGAACATCATACTATAAAAAAACAACCTATTCATATTTTAAAAGCAACTCCAGTTGGGATTGGACGCATACACGTTATAACATCTATTAATCGGGAGGTAAAAGTATGAGAAAAAATATAATAGTATTAGTTACTCTATTGATTTTTTTAATAGCAAATCCAGCGGGAGCTGAAAGCAATATCCCTGAGGGAGCAAAAGATTTCGCTGATAAAAATTTTTTAGAGATTGTGAAAGGAGAACTCGATTCCCCGAGCGCTGGTAATTTCAATCTGAATCAAAATTCAACGAATATCACTTTTGGGCCATTATTCGAAGTTTATACAATGTCAAAATCTTTTGTTACAGAACAAAATTCAGACCATGAAAAGGGTATTCATCAAACTGGTGAGTATATAGCAGTTGTATATCAGGATGATAAACCAATTAATGTAATTGGAACTTATAAAAACGAAGCTGGCGTTTATGAAATGTCAACTTTTGGGTATGGTTTCGATTTGGCAAAGAAGCTTGATAAATTAAAAGAGGGAGAAAAAATACTCTATGAAGCTCCCTTTGATGCTTGGTATGTTTATACTGGAAAAAAGGTAAAACCACTAACAGAAACAGCAAAACAATTAATGAAAGAAGAAAAGAGCACCAAGGATTTTCAAAATGATATACATGAAAGATACAAGAATCTTGAGAACAATTCAGAAATGGGAGGCGGTATAGAAACATCAGAGAATAGTGAAAAAGAACCTATACTTTATTCTGTTATTGGCGTTTTGGGTATCTTTTCAATATTTCTTTTCTTTAAAAATCGAAAGTTAAAGAAAAACTAAATTCGTTAGTATGCATCCCTTTCCTTGATGGAAAGGGATTTTTTATATTTACAAAGAGAACGAGAAATTAAAGATTATACTATCAGTGTTTTCTTAGTTTTGTTAAATCAAAAAATCTTGGCCCACAACCCTTTCTATGCACGAAAAGTGATATATTATGCATTTTTAGCATTTTTATAAAAATCATTTAATAAATGGTTAAATACATCTTAATCCTTTCATTAAATCAATTAATGTTCTCTTATGAAAATACTCTATTAATTAATGTATAAAAATTTTGAAAGTAGCAAACAATGATACTAATAATCTTTTAAAAAGAAGGAAGCTTGATAAGTTGAGTGAACAAAAAAATAAATACTGGCTAAGCACTCATTGTGGCATTCCTGAAACAAGTAAACAAATATTAAATGAGTTTTTATTAACACTCAGAGTGGAAAATAAAGCGATCGCAACAATTACTAAATATCGAAGGATTTTAGAAAAATTTCTAAGTGAATGTAGGACTCCTTTAGGCAAGCTGACCTCTATTGATGTAAAGAAATGGTTAGATGTATTCTCTGCAGGAAAGAAGCCAAAAACTGTAGATTTGGTCTTAGCTGCACTCTCTAAATTTTTCAACTTTTGTTTAGAAGAGGAATATATGGAAACCACGGTTATCAAAAAGCGATGGAAACCAAAAATACCGCAATCTTTGCGAAAATATCTGGATGAATATGAATATGTTCATGTAAAGCGTACTGCAGAATATTTGCCAATTAGAGACCGGGCATTGGTATTATTTCTTTTTTCATCTGGCTGCCGAGTATCCGAAGCATCCAATTTAAATTTACAAGATGTCAATATAGAAAAACGGACAGCAGTAGTCAAAGGGAAAGGAAATAAATTAAGGCATATTCACTTTACAGAAGAATGTGCGCTAGTGTTAATCGAGTATTTACAGACTCGTTCAAGTGATCCTACAGAACCCTTTTAAGAACAAATTTGGTCAGCGCCTCCTAAAAGGGGGGATTCAGCAAGTTCTGAAGAAGTTAGGGAAAAAGGCAGGGCTTGTTCAAAGCTTCCATCCTCATTGCTGCAGGCATACATTTCCACAAATATGCTGGCGAGAGGTGCTACCCTCCATTTTATTGCGAATGAACTGGGACATACCAATTTGAATACGACACGTGTTTTTGCTCGAATACCGACTGAAGATATGATCTTAAAATATCAAAATATTATGGGGTGAAATCTATGAATTTAGAAGTGCAACAATCTTTTTTTAATGACCAGCAATCTCGGTTTAGTCCAGAAACAATCCGTGGCTATAAAATTGCTCTATCCCAGTTCTTTTCGTATTGTCCTAAAAAGGTAGATGAAGTTAAAGCAAGTGGATGGCTGTGATGACTGAGAATGGGTTAAAAACACGCAGCATTCAAATGAAGCTGTCTGCACTAAAATCGTTTTATCAGTATTTTTTACAGGTCTTTTTCTTATTCAACAAACGGGGCAGTTTTGTGGAATAAGGTTTAGAAGAATGAAATATGAATATATTCACATTAGAAACTATTCGAAGGGGGTGTTTAATTTGAATAATCACGATGAAACACCTGAAGAAAAAAGAGAACGAATAAGACAAAGTGAATTAAAAAATAATCCAACTGGTTCCTTACAAGATTCATTAAATAGAGGAAGTAATGGGAATTTAAATGATTTAACTGGTGGTATGGGCTGGAAAGGTACAGGAGTATTAATTGTTGTATTAATAGGTGGATTTGTTTTATATAAACTGATTTTTTGAAGTTAAGCATATTCATCTATAAGTAGCTTATTTTCAATTCCAGCTGCTAATCAGGCAGCTTTTTTCTTATTTAACAAAAGGGAGGTTAGTCAAAAGAGGACTTTTCATTATTAAAATCGAATAGGAACAAATTTAAATTCTTTATTTCTGAAGAAGGTGTGGTTTTATTTGGTAACCAAGATTTTTAAGATGTTGACTATTTTGAGCGGATTAACATTGCTGGGATATGTTATTTACAATTGGAATGATAATTCTGATAAAAGTTTTTTAACTATGCAGATGCTTATGGTGTGTATGTTTATTTTTGGAGGAATAGATAACTTATTAACTGAGCAAAGGTCTCTGAAGATGATAGGGGGGTTATTCTTTGTAGTAGCAATCTTTATCGCAATTGTTTCGATTAAGTAAATATATCTATTCAGGGTGATTTGAACTAAAAACCTTTTTGTGCTAACGGGGCAGGTTTGTGGAATAAGAAATGCTAAAATAATGTTAATTAGTTTTGGGAGGAA
>NZ_JALJRC010000061.1:0-11668 GCF_024519925.1 Cytobacillus sp. Bac17
TGACACCTCACCAACGGGTCAAACCGTTGATAAATCAACATTTATAGAGGGAGGAATTCATTATGCAATATATTTGATGGGGAAATATATTCAATTTGATATTAAATCTATCGATATGTAAAATTTTAAGATCTGGAAAGTGGGTACTTATTGACCATAGATGCTAAAAAAACGGTATGATACCATGACTTTTGTAAATTATATGGAATTTTTTATAAAAAGATTCCAAAAATACCAATCGGAGGGGTAGAAATGAAAAAGCTGTTTGTTACTAGCATCATGCTTATCGTAGGATTGATCTTTTCTTTCACTACTGTAAGCGCTTCTTCACAATTCGAAGTAGATTACCAAACTACTTCAAGCAGTGTACAAATTAAATGGGAGTCTGATGCTGCATCATTTAAATTGTTCTCAGGGAAAAAATTAATCTGGTCTGGTTCTGAAAAGGAATATACAGATAAAAATCTAAAATCTAAAAAGCAATACAAATATCTATTAGTTGCTTTGGATAAAAATGATAAAGTTGTAGACCAGGCAGAATTAAGAGTCATTACAAAAGGTGAGAAAGATAAAAAAAGCCTACTACTACAAAAAGCAAAAAAAGATGAACGATTATTAGATGGTGTTACCATTGATGCCATCATTAAAAATAACAAGGTTATTGTAAAATGGGATGAAAAATTACCAGATGAAGATGGAGCTATTGATCTATATAGAAATGATGAATACCTAGGTAAAATTAAAGGTAATTCCTATGTGGATACTGACATAGAACCTGGTACGTATTATACATATCGTGTATTAGGTGAGAAAAAGAAAAGTGAAGAAGAAATAAATCAAGCAATTAAGGAAGCTAAGAAAGACGGTTGGACTATTACTGAGGAAGTTCTAAATAAGTTATCTTATGAGACTTTTGATTTGGGAAAAATCGTTCAAACTTTCACTGAAGAACAAGTAACGAATGAAAGCGTTGAGCAAGCTCAATCTTATGCTATTGCTGCTGTGATTCCACAAAGATTCAACTTTAGGTATACAACTTTCATTCCAGAAGCAAAAGTTGGTATACCGGGAAATCCAGCTTCTTGTCCAACTTTCCGTGGAGATAATAGAGGTTTCGCATTTGACCATAGCAGGTATCGTACACAAACAGAAGTCTCTGCATATTTAAGCGGGACAACTACTGGATCCACTAGTTGGGTAACAAGAGATGTGGGACAAAGTGCAAGATATAATTGTGATGGTACAACTGATTATAAAACTCAAACAAGCTACACAATGTCCAAAACAAATCTAGAAGCGACTTCTCAATTTGTTTCTTGGAGAGTCGTTCACGCAGTAGGCGATCCTTTTGATATTATCAATATTGCTCCGCCAGTTATCGATTACACGTATACTGCTAACGTAAGTTTTGATGGAGATATCCAAGTTTTTGGTGAACATGATCAGGCACCTGCCCATGAAATGTATGTTTATATCCCGAACTCAGATGCAATGTTGCCTATTTTCCAACATCAAAATAAGGGATTATTATACCTTGCTCCACCATATCCAAATGCAGATATTGAATTCAGTATTTATAACTAGAGAAATATCTCATAATTTGGGGTGATGACTATATGTCATCGCCCTTAGAAATTTCATAGCCCTTATTTCTCTTACTTAGATGATTTATCCATGATAAACTTATATACTCAAAAAACATTGGTATTTATGTTAGATTTTTATTAAATATAGTAAGGAAGGTGGGATAGAGTGAAGAAATTCATCTCAAGAAATATTCTGACCTTAATATTAGTTTCTATAGTTCTAACTATTATGTTATTACCTAGCTTTTCACAAGAAAATTCGCCAATATTATTATCTTTAGTGGTTGTATTTTTTTATGCAATTTTATTTATTTTATTATATGGAGTAACTTCATCATTAATAGCAGAACTTCTTAGTTTACGGGCGAGTAGTAAGAATCGGAAAATAATAAAAGTTGTAACCTTTTTAGTTTCTTTAGCTGTGTTTTCCTATTATTCACCTAATATGGTGTATATACTCTATGCCTTCATAGTTGCTGCTTTATATTTCTTAATCGATGAGTTCCTTAGAAGAAAGTATCCAGCTTAACTTTTTCACTCCAAAACTTACAAAAAACCTTCAATATTATTGAAGGTTTTTTATTTGTACAAATAAAGTTATGTATATTGTATCTTCGACTATTTCACCGAGTCCTTTAATAGCTTACCTGGTTTAAATACCGGTAATTTTGACGCAGCAATTTCAATTTCTTCTCCAGTTTGTGGATTTCTTCCTTTTCGAGCCGCTCTCTCACGAACTTCAAAATTACCAAATCCGATAAGTTGAACCTTGTCTCCATTCTTAAGTGCTGTTTGAATGGATTCAAAAACAGCATCCACCGCTCTGGCTGCATCCTTTTTTGATAATTCCGCTGTTTCAGCTACTTGATTTGTAAGTTCTGTTTTATTTAGCATAATAAGCACACTCCATATTAATAATTCAATCTGTAAGATTGTATCTCATTTTTATCATAGCTAATTCCATTAAAGCAAATTCCCTATGATTCTCCATTATAAACATTACAATTATTGCCCTATTATGGTATGATATAGCATATAATTCTTCTATTTTATTCATGTTTCACCTATGCAGGAGGAACTTTTTTTACGCAATGCGCTTTTCAGAAAGTGACCAATCTATTAATGCTGCAAAATCAGCTATTAATTGGTCCTTTTCTGAAGAGCGTTTTTTTTTGCTTTTCGACCAAATACTTTTTAAGGAGGAGTATCCATTGGTTATTCAAACGCGTTTCAACAATGGGGTAGCAACATATTTTGTAAATGAGAAAGGGAGGATTGCTGCGCAAATCTCTATGAAGGATGGAAAATATTCTGGTTTCAGTATAGTTCCATTGATCATGGATATGCAGGGCAGCCAAGCCGGCTTGTTATTCATACTAGATTGGGTGACAAAAAGGGCTAAATCCCCCATCCTAGCAGACATTAAGTATCCGCTCTTAGTAGATTTCGGATTCCAGCATTCTGATACAGGATTAGTCTGGGATCCATCTATGGACGTGGAAGAAGTTGAACCGGTTGTGATGCTTTCATGACGGTGGTTCCTAAGAAGACTGAAGCTGCTAAACCAGCCTCAAGTGTTAATTCGGGGTATTGGAGTTATTCCAGGCTTTCTATGTTTCGCGACTGCGAACGGCAATTTTATTATAAGTACGTTTTAGGCCTCCCTTATCCGACCAACCATAGTATGAGGGTAGGGAAAATTTTTCATAGGGCCATCGAACTTATGATTAGGGAGGGTTACTCTTCTTCGGAAGCATTATATTTTTCCATTGGAGAACAAGAAGGCTTACCAGAGGGAGAAAAGACCTACTATTTATTAGGAATGTTAAATAAGGCCTTTGATCGTATTCCTAAAATGGATTATCTGGAAATATCGAGTGAATTAGATTTAAGTATAAAAACGACTAAAGGAGTTATTAAATTTATCATCGACCTGGTCATTGATGATCCAGCCAACGATGTTACTTATCTATGGGATTTTAAAACTAGTTGGACTTCTTTTTCTGCAGAGACCCATATTCAATTACCTTTCTATGGCTGGCTCTATAAACAGTATAGAGGGTACGTTGGCAGCACCTTTAAAGGAAGATTGGTTTTTCCCAGGCTAGATAAAAGTGAGGACAATGAAGTACTCCTTACAGATGAAAAATTAGCGAAGGCTAAATTGTGGTTAATCCAGACGATAACCCTTATTGAAGCTAAAAATCCGGATGACCAAGAGGACTGGAAGATGGCTAAAGACCGTTCAAAATGCGATTATTGCCCGTATGTAGCTCGATGTGCAGGAGGCTTGTTAGCGGGACTATCCAGCACTGGTGAACCCCGGAACCTTCAGGAGGCTGAAAAAATTGGAGAGTACCTCTTATCTCAGGAACTTGCTCTAAAGAATATGAAGAGTGGCTTCAAGAAGTGGGTAGAAGAAAATCAGTCAGTTCACGTAGGCACCGGAGTTTGGTTGATTGAACAAAAGCCCAGTGCTAAATGTGAGGATGTGGAGGCCCTAATTGATTTTGCACAGCGAAATGGATTGGATCTTAAAAAGGCCTTAAATCCAAAACCCGCTATTCTAGCAGAGTGGCTTCTAGAGGATGAAACAGGGGAGTTAGAACAACTCATTTCGTACTCGAATGGGCGTAAAAGTTTTAAATATGTTAAATGAGGATGACGAGCGGCTTATATTAGTCGTTCGTCTTTTATTACAAATTATTGGAGGGAAAAATAATGAAATATGAAATCGCACCAGCATATCAAGGTAGGAAAGAGATTTCTGCAGAGGACCTCTTAACAGCTGTGCATATTAGTTTAAATCAGGAAGCAGACCTTTTTGAAGACGGGAAGCTTATTTGCAGCTGGCTAGGACTGCCAATGGACCAAAACATTGAGAACCTTCACCGTAAAGGAATTACTACGTATGTCCAGAGTCATCAATATTCCTTTAAGTGGACGGATGAAAATAAAAATTCGAATAAAATCTTTGCTATGTTTCTTCCTCATGTTTGGGAAGGGGAGGACATGCTGCAGGTGAATGTTCATCATTACCGGGCTTCAATAAATGAGCGTGAATTTAATAACTTAGACGAACTACATCAATTTTTATTCCGGAACTACCCAGATATTATGCCATCTTTTATCAGTGTATGGGTTTTTGGAGGAGAGAGTAAAAATTACCGTTTAAACTCAGTATCCCCTGAAGGAGCAACAGTTCTTGCTGGAGGGGATTCCTTTTGAAAGAGATCATAAAGGAAAATGAGATGGAAAAGATGCTAATAGCTAGAGGCTTTCAGATATCGGATTCAGAAGGGTGTATTGATTCAACTCTTGTGGTAGATTATGCTGGCAGCTTAGGATTTGAATCCTCATTAAACTCTGAGGGAATCCTCGAATTCAGCAAGAATATCTATACTGTTGTAAAAAGTCCAAACTTCATTAAAGGTGACCATATCACAGTAAGAGAATGGATTGAAGAACAGCTGGAAAATGAAATTGGTATTTCGGTTGCACTCGAATCCCGTGATGATGATGGGGAGTTAGAGGTATTCTTACATTCTGAAAATGAAGATGACCTGTCCATTGAAGAAATGTCAAAGCTAGAACATTTAGGTATCACTCAAGACAACTCCTTAGAAAGAATCCTTGCCTTAATTTAGGGAGAGTTGGTGTTGCTAGATGGATGAACCTGTTTTTGATTTAGAAAAGATGATGAAGTTAACAAACAAAGACCGATTGTTGTCTTTGGTGTTCAATGATCTTATGAGTCGAAAAGACTTTAAAGATGAAAGAGAAGTGTATCATATCATCTTCAATGGGTATGTCCTTAACGATTCTATTATGGAAGATGAATATATGAATTGCTGATAGAAATCAGTTTTTAAGAAAGGTTGTTGCCGACGCAGCAGCCTTTTTCCATGAGCTTTTAAGGAAAAGAAACTAATACCATTTTTCAGGAGGAATACAAATTATGATTACAGCCAAAAGTTATTTCAGCGGTTGCGGCGGAATGGATTTAGGAATGTTAGAAGCTGGTATTGATGTGGTGGAGTCCTTTGAGATAGATCTGGCTGCATGCAAAACCTTAGCGAGGAATTTTAAACACAAGGTAAACCAGTGTGACATTGCCAAGATTAAGGTATTGGACCAGCAGCCTGCCGACGTATTTATCGGAACATTTCCATGCACAAAATATAGCTCGATTGCGGACATTCATGGAACTAGAACCGGGGATGAGTTATTTCTTCATTTTTTCCGGCATGTTGCTTTAGCACAGCCAGAAGTTTATGTTGTTGAAAATGTCCCGGGAATGAGGAAATTTCAGGTGGTCATGGAGTGTTTAACGAAGCTGCCTAATTATTATGTCCGGGTAGAGTGCCCTGTTAATGCTAATCTCTGGCTCCCGCAAGAGCGCAAGAGATTGATAATTATAGGTAGTAAGAAACCGTTTAACAGCTTATGCTATCCAACTAATAACAGTCCTGTGAGAATGAGAGACATCATTGATGTAGGAATTGAAGTATATTCTCCAGATTATGTTCTAAGGCGATTAAATGGTGCTTATAGAGACAAACCGATTATTACTGATTTGGATGGAATTGCTCCAACTTGTGTAGCTCACTATGCTAAGGATCGTTCAACACGACTAATTAATGATGGTAAATCTATAAGACCTTACTCGGTGAAGGAATACGGGCGACTTCAAGGGTTTCCGAATTGGTTTGAGTTTCCTATATCGGATAATGAAGCATATAGACAAATCGGAAATGCCGTTCCAGTTGAAATGGGCCGCTGGGTAGGTCAAGAAATTAAACGATACTTTCAAAATTATTCGTCAGTTGCCTAGTGATTACCATTTGGCCAACAGGAAAATCTACTTTTTAAGGAGCAAAAAAATATGAATCTAAAACTAAAGAAAGTCTATATGGTATCTAAAAAAGCTGACAAACCTCGATTGTTTCTTCAGCACTTAGTATGTGAAGCAGCTGGATTAACACCTGGCCAGGAATTATATATTTCTATCAATGAAGAGAATGAAGAGATCCAGATTCAAAATTATCCTATGGATACAGAACATAAAATTCATGTAGCATCTCGATTAAGTAAAGTGAGTGGTAAGCGCCGTCCATTAGTTGATACTGCAGGTGAAAAGTACTCATCAATCATTGATGTGAAACAGAAAGTAGAAATAAGCGTCTATCGAAAGGGTGAGAATAGCCGTATTGTGATTCAGCCGCTTAGATATAACTTATTTACGAATAAAACTCTACCCTCACAAAAAGATGAGCGAATTCGACTTCTAAGTATCGCAGCAGGAGCTGGAGTTGGAACTGCCGCAATGTGTGATACCCAGCTCTTCTCAGCAGTTCAAGAGGTTGAGTTGGAGGATGACAGTGCAGAAATACTCATGAGAAACTTTCCGAATTCCTATATCTTTAATGGTGATATCCGGGATGTACATGAAGTCCATGAAGCAGATGTCGTTGTTGCATCGCTTCCATGCAATGAATTTTCAAGTTTAGGTTATCAAGAGGGTAACCTTATGAATAATCTCATGATTGCAACTGCCAAAATCATAAAAAGCTCCAAGGCTGAGATGTTATTCTTTGAAAATGTTCCGTCCTTTTTTAAAAGTGATGCATGGTTTAGTCTAAGAGATCTTCTAGCGGATGATTATCTTTATTGGACTGAAAAAGAATTGGAAGCTTGGGAGTTCGGCAGCATAGCCTCCAGAAAACGTATTTACTGCTGTGCCTTTAGACAAGAAAGAGCTTTTAAGTCTTTTCAATTTCCAGTACCAAAGAAGATGCGTAGACGCAAACTTAAGGACATTATGGATCCAGCCAATGTGAAACATGAATGGAAAAGCCTTGAGAAATGGATGGATTCATTTAATAGCAGAGAAGCATGGAAAGATCGTAGCTTAGATTTAACGTTCGTAACAAAAGATGCGTCTAGAATACAATGCATACCCAAGCGTTATGCCGGCCACTCAGCTTCTTCGAGTTATGTTTTAAATGAAGAAAATAAGAAAAGCTGGCGTTTCTTATCAGTAAATGAAATCAGAAAAATCTTAGGTGTTCCGGAATGGTTTGAATTCACAGACCATATTTCGGATTTAAGAAAATATGAGCTCCTGGGGCAAAGTGTAGATTGCAGGGTAATAAAGGCCATTGCAAATCGTATTGCCCATACTTTTATGAAATTAAAATCAAGAGCCGAGAATTCTATAGTTAAAAAAGAACCTCAAAGCTTGTCTGTTACCAATAATGGACAGCTGCAACTATTGTTCTCCTAATATCTAAAAGAATGGAAAAAGAACAATGACATTTAAAGAATGGCATACTGACATGTATTGCGATCAATGGGATCTTAACCAAGTTTTTATAAAATCCCTAGAAGAGGAATATAAGGAATGGTGCTTTATTAATGGTCTAGCACCAATTTGGGATTAATCTGTTTTTAAAGCATATTTGTATATTTCTATTAACAATCAAGGAATCCTTTTTGAGACTAACTCAAAGAGGGTTTCTTTTTTTTAAGGTATTTAATAGATCATTGCTACTTCTCTAAAACTGCTCCAACCAGTTATAAAAAACAGGGGATTCCGGCTTCGAAGACTTATTAATATTTTTTGCTTTTCTTTTAGAGAAACCAGGCTGTACTTCATCTTGGATTAAGCTAAGAAAGTAAGCCGACATACTGAATATTGGTTCTGGATAGGATAATCTCTTATGTAGTTTCATAATGGCTTTAGAGCATGCTTTTAGTAATTTAAATGGCTCAACTTGTAATATATTAATTGCTTGTCCAACAATGTTTTTAGCTGCTTTTTCCGAAAAGTGATTTTCCACTAAATGATCAATTACTGGCTTGTAATGATTTTCAATTTCTGAGTTATTAAGTGAATTTTTAGTTACGCGCGCACACGCTTTTATATTATTTTCTTCTTCAAAGTTTTTAGGAGTTTGGGAGTTTAAAAAGAGTTTGTCTTTCTTTTCAGGAGTGACTTCACCAGTATTTTCAATAATCTCTGGCACTTCACCTGCTCCGACATTTTCAGCTTCTTCAATCTGTACGATTTCTTCATCATCAACGAGTGCTTCTCCACTAAAAGGCTGCAAAACATAGTAGCAGTTTCCATTTAACCCATTGGACCGTTTAGTGTGAAAAATTTTAATAACACCATGATCTTTTAATAGCTTAATGGTGCGCTCTACTGTCTTGGTAGAGACTCCAGCTAATGAAGCCAATGAATCCTGCTTTAGCCAACATACACCAGCAACCTTACAAGCGTATTTCTTTAACAGATAAAAAACGGCATCGTTGCTTTTCGTCAAAATATTTCTTAATACACCGTAATGAAGATCCATATGATGATTTAATTCCTCTACAGAATTAAATGACTGCAGCTCCCTAGCCAGTTTTGGTATATAGCACATGATTAGAACTCCTTTTGATAGACAAATTCTTATTGGAAATTAGTTTATCAAAATCGAAATTTGTAAAATGCCTCTCTCTAAGAGAAAATGCACCACAAAGAAAAACAGGTTAGTTAGTGTGATACCAATGGATTAAAAAAAAGTGACAAATTTTTTGTTCCACATCCTCCGCTATAGTTTTGCACCAGTTTAAATAAATGCACCACTGTGAATTTTTGCACCAAATCCTTTAATATCAAGGGGCCACTAAATATATTAAGGGTTTCTTTTATATACACTTCCCGCTAATAAAATGAGTTTGTGGTGCATTTTTATTGTACAGGTACCGCTAGAAACCTATTATTTCCTCGAGATATCATACTATCGCATTCGAAAGCGGTTTCTCTTAAACCTTTGGGAGAAGAAGGTTTATCTATGCTCACATACTCCGCTAATACTGGTGCATAAATGGTTCAGTTTAGCCTAGTCTTATGTATACACATTCCGCTAATGGACCAAATTGGTGCATTCTCATACTTTTGTTCCACACATTCCGCTAAGATTGGTGCAAAAAATTTTTTTCGAAATTAAATATGCACCAAAACTGTGCACACATCCCGCTAATTTTACATTTTTACCTAATTAATCTGGTGCATTTGTAGGTTTTTTACCCCACACATTCCGCTAATCTATGGTGCATAATGTCCAAGTGGTGCAAAATGAAATTTTAACACTTACAGACTGGTGCATAATCTGTTATTATCACTGTAATAAAGTGCCTAGCAGGGGGATCATGATGAAGTATGATGAGATATTGGATCATTTAATACTGAACTATGAAACTTTAAAAATAGTTCTATTCGAGGAAACTAAACATCTGTTCCAGGATAGACCGTATATCCTTGAAAAATGGAAGAAACAAGCTTATTCCATGACAGCTGAAGAAGTTAAAAACAATAAGCCTACTGAGGATATGTTATCTTTTGGTGCACTTTATTTGTTGTTTACTGAGGCATTTTATCATCAAAAGCCCATTACAAAGGCTATGATACGTGAAGTAGTGAATGTTTATGGAGATACTATAAAAGCTATACTAGCCGGTAATTTTTATCAGGAGTTTCCTGACGATGTGAAAAGACATAGTATGAATAAACCTCAGATTGACGAGGCCATGCAGCAAGACTACATATTATCTAGTACGGACATTGATTTTCATTTAATGAGAAATATCGTCACAAAAAAGAAAGATTTTAAAGCAGGGGAAACGGGAAAATTGGCAACCGAGATTATTGACAACAAGGGGAAGGTTAAAGGAGTAGCAGAGCTGCGGCCAAATGAGATACAAGCTACATTTACTGCAGATCAGCAGCAAATGTGGTTAGAAATGCTGGGAGAGACATTAAACTCTTTGGACGATTTAACCGCGGATCTGTTTGATCTCATTTCTTACTTGTGGTTAACATCTCCTAAAACAGCTGACGGTTATATTGAATTTCACAGCAATGACGCTCTCCAGCTCAGAAACATTAAAAAACGTACCGTTAAGGGCCAGGAATATGATTATAGGGAAGAGGATCGCTTTAATATCATGAAGCGGGTAGCTGCTCTTTCTAGCATATGGGTATCCTTAGGGGAAAGAAAAGTACATATCTTAAACAGTGAAAACATACAAGAAAATGAACTCTATAAATTTAAAGATTTCCAACGAATGTTCGAAATTGGTGCCATTAGGGTGGCATACGATAGAAATACAAATGAAGCCAAAGGTATTTTTGCTGTTCAGGTGCGGCCAACCTCTTTGCTAACGCCATATTTAGAAGGACCGAATCGCACCTTGGGAATTTTAGATATAAAAGTATTCCAATACAATCATTACACCCAGAGAGCGCATAAAAGATTAACACGCTATCTTAATCTTCAGTGGAGAATTCGGACAGTAAAAAGGAATTTAAATCAGCCATTTAAAGTTGGAACCTTGTTGAAAGAAATGGATTTTTCATCTCGGTATAGCGGAGTAGAAATACGGGATCTATTCGAAAATACGCTCGACGATTTGAAAGACGATGGAGTAATTAAAGAGTGGTCCTATGTAGAGGAAATTGATGAAAACAGAGTCGGACGGGTTAATTGGGTCAAGAATTATTGGTCAAAGTTAAATATCTTATTAACGCCTCCGGAATTTATTATCAAAGAGAATCAACGAAATTTTTCAATTCCATTTACTACTTATCAGCAGCCAGAGATTTTTGATAAGATGAACAGTCTTACAAATGCTGAAATTGCAACCGGATTACCTGAGGCTTCAAAAGAGATTGCTACAACTATAGAAATGCCTGTACCCGTTCACTCAACAAACAGTGTACAATATGTTCAGCAAACCTTTGAATTTGCTGAACCGGAAATTACCTTAACACCAGAAGCCATGAAGGAAACATTAGAAAGATGTAAGTTAAGTATCAGGCAGGCTGCTGAGGAAATAGGAATTGCTCATACAACTCTATCACGGTACATTCGGAGAGAAAATAAGCGGCCAAATAAGAAGAATGATGAGAAGATGGCCAAGTGGCTAAATAGTAAAAAGTAAATATCCGATAAAAACGAAAAAGGCCTCCATAGTTTGAACTATACCCTAGATAGTGGACACTGATAAAAAAGTGCCCCTTTCTGGGGTTT
>NZ_JALJRC010000062.1:0-9797 GCF_024519925.1 Cytobacillus sp. Bac17
CGCGGTTTGCCTTTGAAACACGGCCAACTACTTCTTCTTTATTAGAAGGATTGATGGATACGATTTTTTCATCAGTAGAGATTCTTTCTCCGCCTATTAATAAGTCATAGTCCTGTCCTAAATAGCTTTCGACTGTTTTTAATCCCAGTAAGTATGCTTCACGGTTTTCTTCTGTTTTAAAATTTGTGAAAGGTTCATGTTTGTAAGGCTGTACCATGATGCCATCCCCCTTTAATAAATTCGTTTTTTATCCACCATTTTATTATGCAAGAACTGTGCCAAATATAAAAAGCTGATAAATGAGTATTTTCATAAACTGAAAGCAAAATATTTTTGCCCTTTTTAAATCACTAATAGTTATTGGTGCAAATTTTCATTGCATATATTCGAATTAGTATATACTATTGAATAAACTGCCGAGTGAAGGAGATCACAATGAATCACAGGGAATTTGAACAGCTCCAATTGAAAAGCAAGTTATTTCAACGGATATTAGATGAAATTGATGTTGGTGTCCATGTAGTGAATGAGGAAGGAAGAACAACATTCTACAATAAAAAAATGGCCCAAATAGAGGGTATGGATTATGAAGATGTACTGGATAAAAATCTGCTGGATGTATTTTCTTTCAATCAGGACGAAGACAGCACCTTGCTTCAGGCGCTCAAAAATGGCAGCAAAATTAAAAATGCCAAACAAACCTATTTTAACAATAAGGGACAGGAAATCACCACGATCAATAATACTTTCCCAATTATGGAAGATGGTGAACAGATTGGTGCTATGGAAATCGCACGTGATGTCACCAAGCTTGAAAAGCTGATCAGAGAAAATATGAATAAACGCGGAGACACCCGCTATACTTTCGATAGTATTATTGGCAGCAGCGACGAGATCCAAGAAGTGATTGAAGCGAGCAAAAGAGCAACCCGGACAAGTTCTTCTGTCCTGATTATCGGGGAGACCGGCACAGGGAAAGAGCTTTTTGCCCAAAGCATCCATAATGGCAGCAGCCGCTCTTCAAAACCATTTATCTCCCAAAATTGCGCTGCTCTTCCGGACAGTCTGATAGAGGGTCTTTTATTTGGTACAAAGAAAGGGGCATTTACAGGCTCCATTGAAAGGCCAGGATTGTTTGAACAGGCAAATGGCGGGACTTTGCTGCTGGATGAAATCAATTCACTTAATCCATCCCTGCAGGCAAAGCTTTTGAGAGTTTTGCAGGAAAAAACGGTCAGAAGGGTCGGTGATACGAAAGACCGGACAGTAGATGTAAGAATTATAGCAACCATTAACGAAGACCCGATTGATGCTATCTCAGAAGACCGTATGAGAAAAGATTTATATTACAGGCTAAGTGTTGTTTCCCTCTTTGTTCCGCCTCTGCGCGAGAGAAGAAAGGATATCAGGGATCTTGCACAATTTTTCATAGAAAAATACAATCAGCTCTTTGGGATGAATGTAGCGGAAATCGATGAAGAAGTAATGAGCAAATTCGAGCAATACGATTGGCCGGGCAATGTACGGGAACTGGAGCATATTATCGAAGGGGCCATGAATCTGATTGACCAGGAAGAAGCGATCAGCTATGTGCATTTGCCTCTTCACTTCCGAAATAAGCCTCAATTCAAGGAGGAGTCGAACGAAACCGGTCATTTGGAGGATTTGCTTATACAGAAAAACAAGCCTATTAAACCACTTGAACAATATATACAGGAAGCTGAAACCTACTATCTAAAGAAGGTCCTTAAACACCATGGCAATAATATAACCCAGTCCGCAAAATCTCTTGGCATGAGTCGGCAAAACCTGCAATACCGGCTAAGAAAATACGGAGTAAGGAAAGAAACAGCTGATTGATGCCGCTTGAGGTTAGAAGAATAATTTGTTCGCAGATATTTCGCAGATATAATGAATTTTACGCGATAAAACTTGATTATCTTGATTATATTCTTTGGCGGATAAAAGATATTTTCCGCAGGTGTATCCTAATTTCCGCATAACAAAAACGAAAAGCTCCCCTTGGGGAGCTTATTTGTATAGAATATCGTCCCTAAGAGCTGCAACGCGAGTCAAAGCTTCATCGATATCCCTCTCATTCACCCCAAAATGGGCAAGCGCATCATGCAGATGCCTGGCAATCGCGTTAAAGTGTTCGGGCTGCAGGTTCATACCCTCATGCGCTTTTGCCATGGAATTGCCTGAATATTGATTAGGGCCGCCTAATGCATAGCTTATGAACTTGGATTGATGACGTTTTTGCTTAATCATATCCGTATGCTCAAAAAACTGATTGACGGTCGGATCCTTTAATACCAGTTCCTCGTAAAAATAATCAACTACCTTTTCAATGGCTTCTCCGCCGCCTGCTTTTTCATAAAGTGTCTGTTCTGCCATAACTATCTCTCCTTTTAACAAAATGTATTCTTTGACTAACTCAAAGTCACTATTCATAAATCTCAACAGGAAATGCTCCCGTTTACTTTACCCTATCATCGCTTTTTCAAAAAACAAAAGACTCCGAATGATCGGAGCCCTATGATGCTATTTGATCTTTTTCTTCCATTTCTTTTCGTTCCTGATCACTCATGAAAGTTATTTTGTAGCCAAGCATGGCAAAGATAATAGCCAGGATCGGCACAGTGAAATTTAAAATCGCGTAAGGTGCATATTCAAAGGGATGAACAGCCAATGTTGACATGATAAACACTGCACAAGTATTCCATGGAACAAAAACAGAAGTGACCGTACCGCCATCTTCAAGTGCCCGTGAAAGATTTTTGGATTGCAGATTTTTATCCTTAAATGCCTGTGTGTACATTCTTCCCGGCAGCAGAATGGAAATATACTGCTCTGCAGCCGCCACATTTGTAAAGAACGCAGATAGTACGGTAGTTGCTACTAAACTTCTTGCTGAACGGGCCAATTTCAGTATCTGTTCAACTATGGCTTTTAACATGCCGGTCTGCTCCATAACTCCCCCGAAAGCCATCGCCACAATCGTTAGGGACACGGTGTACATCATATCGTCAATGCCGCCTCTATTGAAAAGCTCGTCCACCATTGTGTTGCCTGATTCAATCGAAAATCCGCCCTGAAGAGTATTGACCGCATCCCCCACAGCACCGCCCTGGACTAAAATATGGCAAAGCCAGCCAAGGAAAACCCCCACCGCAAGCGAAGGCAGTGCAGGCACCTTTTTTGCCACTAACCCTATAACAATTACAGGTACCAGTAAAAGCCAAGGAGAGATGACAAAGTTCTCTAATAAAACATTCATGACACCAGTTATTTTATCATTATTCAAATCATCCCCGCCAAATTGCCTTCCCAAAAACCAATAAGCAATAATGGCAATGGCCAGCGCCGGAAGGGTTGTGTAAAACATATGCTTTATATGCGCAAAAAGATCGGTGCCTGTGATTCCCGCAGCCAAATTAGTCGTGTCGGACAGCGGTGACATTTTATCTCCGAAATAGGCGCCTGAGATGATAGCTCCCGCCACCATTGGAGCCGGGATGCCCATACTGATTCCAATGCCCATACCGGCGACGCCAATTGTTCCCATTGTAGACCATGAGCTTCCGATTGCCAGAGTGACAATGGCACAGATAATACAAATTGAGACTAAAAACATGGATGGGGTCATCAGTTTTAATCCGTAAAAGACCATGGTCGCTACAATTCCCCCGCCAATCCAGGAGCCAATTGTCAAACCGACCATTATAATAATCAGAATAGCCGGGAGCGCTAACTTAATGCCTTTATAGAAGCCTTCCTCAATATCGTTCCACTTATAGCCAAAACGCCAGGCGATGAAAGCGGATACAATTGTTCCGGTAATTAAAGGCACATGAGGGCTTCCCTCAAACTTAACAATTGTAATAATCATGGCAGCAATCATCACCAGCAGCGGCAGCACTGAAAACCAGAAGGGAATTTTCTTTCCTGTTTCTTGCATGTATGTTCCTCCTTTTAAAGTTGCAGTTGGTTTAACTATTGCAAGATTAATGCCAAGATATTAAATTCCAACATTTTTCAGACTATTTATCTTAAAAAATATAAATTTCATCTTTTTTATGTAGCTAAGCATGCAAAAGAATTTGTCGAGCGCTCGCTCATTTTGCACGAGAAAGCAAATATTTTTTGCATCCCAATGAAAATAAAAAACCGGGCAGGAAACCCGGTTTATCCATTTTATTACTTCTTAATAAGATCTTCGCGCTGGGACTGGTCAATCCACTCTTGAAGCTTATCCTTAAGTGTGTTGAATCCCTGTGCAGATTCGTCTTCCATTTTGATTGGAGCTGCCTGGCGCTTGCGAGGCTTTCTAGCTTTCGCTTCTGCTTGGGGAGCTTCTTCTGTTGCACGGATTGATAAACCAATTTTACCTGCTTCTTCGTCAACAGACAGCACTTTCACCTTTACTTCATCGCCCACTTTAAGATGCTCATTGATATCTTTAACGAAACCGTGAGTCACTTCGGAAATGTGCACTAACCCCTGTGTATTCTCATCTAATGCCACGAACGCACCATATGGCTGAATACCTGTTACCTTTCCTGTAATAACACTGCCTACTTCGATTTTCTCAGACATGAAAACACTCCTATTTAAATTCAAATTTTATCTCTTTATACGCAATAAGAAATTATATCATAACTTCTTAAAAATATCAAAAATGATTTTGATGACACTCACTTACATTTTATCCCACAAAACAATTCTGACAGCCATTCATTATAATAAAACAATCCGCAAACAATATGTAGACATCTTTTTGGTTTGTTAACGAAATGTTCATGAAGTAAAGAAAGGATCTCACGTTTCTCATGATAAAATATAGATAGAAGAAATTGACAGTGGGAGTGATGGGTATGTCAAAAATCGGCCATAACATTAAAGCCTGCCGAGAACGCGCAAATATAACCCAGCAGCAGCTAGCTTTGAAAGTGAGAGTTGGAACGGGGACGATTGCAAAATATGAAAATGGAGACCAGATTCCTGATACCCAGACTGTTTTAAAAATCTCAACCGCCCTCGATATTCCAGCTTCTGAGCTGCTTGAACAGGAACTTCAGAAGGGCCAGTCAGGAATCGATTATGAAATTGAACAGCTTGTGCGTGAAATTGGCACCAAAAAAGCTAAGCTCATCTTGCGCAAAGCAAAGGAATTCAGCGAGGAAGATTTCCTCCGTGTCATGCAAATGCTATTTGAGATCAAATATGATCAAAAAGTTTTATAAAAGAGAGTATATAAAAAGAGAATACTGGTTAGCCTTGTAGTGTAAGGCTTTCTAGTATTCCCCCCTTTTTGAAGTTGACAATCTGTTGCGGATTGTCCTTTTTTTATGCCTTTTGGTTTCGCTTTAAGAAATGGCCAATTCTCTTAATTGCTTCCTGCAGCAACTCCATGGAAGTGGCATAAGAGCAGCGCACATGGCCTTCCCCGCTTTCGCCAAAAATATTGCCTGGCACCACCGCTACCTTTTCCTCCAGCAGCAGCTTTTCTGCAAATTCTTCAGAAGAAAGTCCCGTACTTTCAATAGATGGGAAAGCATAAAAGGCTCCGCCCGGCACATGGCATGTTAATCCCAGTTCATTTAGGGATTGAACGAAATAATTCCGCCTGCGCTTATAGCTCTTTTTCATATCCTCAACATCTGATCTGCCTGTTTTCAAGGCTTCAAGAGCGGCAAACTGGGCCATCGTTGGCGCACACATCATCGCATACTGGTGAATTTTCAGCATCGCCTGGGATATCGCTTCAGGAGCGCAGACAAACCCCAATCTCCAGCCTGTCATGGCAAACCCCTTTGAAAATCCCGAGATCAGGATGGTTCTTTTTTTCATCCCGCTGATTGCGGCAAAACTTGTATACTCGCCATCATAAGCAAGCTCAGCATAAATCTCATCTGAAAGAACCAGCAAATCGTATTTTTCAGCTATTTGGGCGATGGCCTCCAGTTCACTCCCACTTAACATTGTTCCAGTCGGATTATTGGGTGAACAAAGTATAATGGCTTTAGTTCTGTCAGTTATTACTTTTTCCAGCTGCTCAGGCAGAATCTTAAACCCATTCTCTTTTAAAGTTTGAACCTGAACAGGCACACCGCCCGCAAGAGACACTAATGGCACATATGATACAAAGCTTGGCTCGACTACAATTACTTCATCGCCCGGATCGAGGATGGCCCTAAGAGCTATATCAAGCGCCTGGCTCGCTCCCACTGTCACGATTATTTCACTCCGGGGAGAATAACATACTCCGAAGCTTTTCTGCATATATCCTGCAATTTCCTCCCGAAGCTCCATTAACCCGGCATTAGCCGTATAAGATGTATATCCCTGCTCAAGTGATAGGATGGCTGCCTCACGCACAGACCATGGTGTGATGAAATCAGGTTCCCCCACTCCAAGGGAGATGACTCCTTCCATTCCTGCAGCAAGGTCAAAAAAGCGGCGGATCCCGGAAGGCTTCAGCTCTTCCACCGTTTTTGATAAATAAGACTTAGTTCCATTCATTACGGTGACACCACAATTCGTTTGTCGTCTTCATTATGTTCAAAAATAGTGCCGTCATGCTTATATTTTTTTAGAATAAAATGTGTGGTTGTCGATAAGACAGAATCGAGAGTCGATAGCTTTTCTGATACAAATCGGGCGACCTCATTCATGGAACGGCCTTCGATGATGACAGAAAGATCATAGGCACCGGACATTAAATAGACAGACCTTACTTCTTTGAAACGGTAAATTCTTTGTGCAACTTCATCAAATCCCACCCCGCGCTTTGGAGCGACCTTCACATCAATCATTGCGGTAACCCCTTCATGACCGTCGACTTTTGACCAGTCAATAACGGAATTAAAACGCACAAGCACTTTCATTTCCTCGAGTTTATCTAAAATAGTTTCTGTTTCAGCCATACTTAATTCAGCCATTTTCGCAATGTCTTCCACAGGGATTCGCGCACTGTTGTTTTCTAAAATTTCTAAAACCTCTATTTGCTTTTCAGTTAATTTCACCTTTGTCGCTCCCATCCTTTAGTGATTTACTCTATAAAATAGTTACATTATAGCAAAAACTGCGGAAAATAAATGTGTCACTTTCATTATTTATTAATTTCTTTAAAATCATATGTGTCAAGATTAAGTTTAAGGGGAAAATAAAGTAAAACCGGGACTAGGAGGGGAAGGCCAATGGAACAAGCGACTTTTTCTGGAACAGAGCCTATTAATGGAACAGAGGTCTATTATGAATACTACAAACATGAGTCCTCCAGGGATACCCTGGTGCTGCTGCATGGTTTTCTGTCATCCACCTTTAGCTATCGCAGGCTGATTCCTCTGCTGCAAACGGAATTCAATGTGGTATCAATTGATTTGCCGCCCTTCGGCAAAAGCGGAAAATCCCAGCAGTTCGTCTACTCATACAAAAACTTGGCGGATACGGTTATCCGCTTATCAGAAAAGATGGGCTTTGAAAAAGTTACTTTAATTGGCCATTCCATGGGGGGACAGATTGTTTTAAATGTCGCACACTCCAAGCCTGAACTCGTAGACCAGGCAGTATTGCTTTGCAGTTCCGGATATATGAAACGAATGAAGCCGCATATCATCTTTTCAAGTTACATACCTTTCTTTCATCTGTATGTTAAATTATATCTACAGCGCTCAGGGGTAAAGCAGAATTTAAAAAATGTTGTCTACGATCATTCCATGATTGATGATGAAATGCTTTACGGATATTTGTCGCCATTTTTAGAAGACGATATTTTCCGGGCTTTAACCAGGATGATTCGCGATAGGGAAGGCGATATGCCTGCCTCTGCATTGAAGAAAATAGAAACGCCTTGTCTATTAATTTGGGGAGAACATGACAGAGTCGTCCCGCTTCATATCGGCAAACGGCTGAATAAGGATTTAAAACATTCCAAGCTGGTGGTATTAAAAGAAACCGGGCATCTTGTGCCGGAAGAACGGCCGGAAGATGTTCTTCAGCATATCAAGAGTTTTATGAATACCGTTCGGGTACAGGAAAGTGTATAGTATTGTGAATAAAAATGGCAGCCCCAAGGTCTGAGAGCTGCCGTTTTTATCTTAAATAGCACAGGAGCCATTATTCTTTATTTCCAGAAGACGCCCTGAGATTTCTTTGCATTTTTCCAAAGGAATAATTTCCTCAAACGAGAATTCATAAATGGATTGAATCTTCCTGGCCAATTTCATTAAATCATTTAAGTCATGGACTGCCTGGACTGAATCCGCAATTTCAGTATCATAATTGCCCGGCCCCACTCCAAATGGATCCCACTGATCCAGGGTGTAGACAAGCAAGAGATTCGTTTGCTGAATTTCCATGTATATCACCTTTTTATTATTCGGCCGACCGAGCCGCAATATTTTAATTTTTAGCATCAATATCATATCATAGAGTCAAGGTACATAAAAGAATTCTTAAGGCGGTGACAGGATTGAATCGTTTTAATTTCCATCAAAAAATCAGCAGGGAAAATACAGCTTCTGTTAAATGGGATCGGACCAAGGAGGTTTTTGGCAGATCCGATGTATTGCCCATGTGGGTAGCAGACATGGACTTTCAGCCTCCCGAAGAAGTAAAGCAAGCCATTGAAGACAGAATTGCTCATGGGGTCTATGGATATACGTATGCACCGGATTCTACTGCAGAAGCTATCGGACAGTGGCTGAACAAACGGCATGGCTGGAAAATCGAAAATGAGTGGATTCTATACAGCACGGGAGTGGTTCCCTCCATCGCAACTGCCATCCAGGCTTTTACTGAAAAAGAGGATAAAGTATTGCTGCAGTCTCCAGTATATACTCCATTCTTTGAGATGATTAAACAGAATGGGCGCACTGTCGTTAATTCTCAATTGAAACTCGAGAATGGCCGGTACGTAATTGATTTTGCCGATTTTGAAAACAAATTGAAAGAGGGCGTGAAACTATTCCTTCTCTGCAATCCGCACAACCCGGGCGGCCGAATGTGGACAGAAGAGGAACTGAGGAAAATAGGGGAGCTATGTGTTAAATATGATTGCCTTATTCTTTCCGACGAGATCCATTCTGATTTAATTTATAAAGGCCATAAGCATTATCCCCTTGCTTCACTGGATCCGCGATTTGCAGAACTCACGGTCACCTGCATAGCTCCCACAAAAACCTGGAACCTTGCAGGAATTCAAGCTTCAGCTGCCATTATAAGCAATGAGAAGCTGCGGAAGGCTTTTCAGGCAGAACAGCACAAGCAAGGATTCTTCACACTGTCCGCTTTTGGAATTATTGGCATGGAAGCAGCTTACCGCCATGGTGAGGAATGGCTTGATGGTTTGATGGATTATCTGGAAGAAAATAAAAGGACTGCTGCGGAATTTATTGCACAACACCTTCCGGGTATTCGCTTGATGGAGCCAGACGGCACATATCTTCTATGGCTTGATTGCCGCGGAATGGGATTAACTGATGCCGAACTGCGCCAAAACCTTTTGGAAAAAGGGAAGCTAGCCCTGGAACCAGGTCCGAAATACGGCCCGGGTGGCGAAGGATTTGTTCGAATGAATATTGCCTGCCCTCATGAAGTATTGGCGGAAGGGCTGGAGAGGCTGAAAAGAGCTTTTGGGTGATAGCGTTTGTGGAGGGCACGGCTGAGGCCGTGCTTTTTTGTGTGCTGGGAACTCACTATGGTGACCTTTTTCTTCTCTGGTTCTCGTTTTTCAGCTTCATGAACTCTTCATGGCGACCATTTTCTACTCAAGTTATCAATTTTCGGCTTCA
>NZ_JALJRC010000063.1:0-8936 GCF_024519925.1 Cytobacillus sp. Bac17
CATTGTATTACTTCTATTTTAAAATAAAAAAGACTGCAGACAAGCACGATTTTCATCGAGTTTGTCGACAGTCTGCAGGGAGCTGTTCAGCTCCCTTTTCTCTTGATGACAAGGAAATAAGTTATTAGTAATGTGGCTATGCTTAACCAAAAAGAAAAATATCCTATTTGCGGTGTGTAATTACTTAAGGGACCATACCACGGCATCATGAAAAACACATAGTCGATGACATCGTTATGTAATATCCAAATAGCTGCAATTACCAAATGCCATAATCTTATACGATAATACGAAGCATAAAGTAATCCCTGAATTGCCATTAAAGCATGAGACGCAATTAGCATATAACCTGTCCAATGGAGAGAACCAGTTGCATAGTAGGTAAAAATATTCATAAACACGGCCCAAATTCCGTATTTAAATAGGGTTACTACAGCTAAAGCTTCCATTAATGGCCAGTTCTTCTTAATCAGAAAAGCTCCTAAAACGAAGATGAAAAATAAACTTGCTGTAGGGCTATCAGGAACGAATATCAGGAATTCTGCAGGTGTTTGCGACAACTGATTTCCATACCAAATATAGCCATAGACAGTTCCCAAAAAATTTGTTAGAAATAAAAGCAATAAAAACCACCGCTTTTCCAGCAGTTTATAAAAACTCTTCATTTTCTTTCCCCCTACAATTTTTAATGATTTGAATTTGGTATTATCCACAATCCCCAGAAGTTATATTTATCCTGGGGTAAAGAGAAGATAGTCATCTAATTTATGAATTTTTTGTTGAATCTTTTTTGAGGGGCTTTCTTTTAATTACTATTAAAGCAGCGATTGCAGAAAGCAGTGCTATTACTGACAAATAAACTTCGGTACCCCCTTTTTTAACATTTTGATCTTTTGATTCCTTAAATGTTTCCTTTGTTTCATTAGTTGTTTGAAAAAATTCTTCACCCTGGAGATCAGAAAGGAATTTTTCGCTTGGCTTCAAAATTTCCACACTTCCATCTCCCGTTATCAAATTTGGTGCATCTCCTTGGATATTTTGAGTAAAATAAATGCTTTTTTTTGCAGTATAAATACTATCTTTAACTTTAAATGAGATACCTTTAGGTATAGTTGACGTTTTATAGTGGCTAAATCCAAAATCGAGTAACTTCCTTGTGTCTTCATATGCAATGTCTTGAGATGCAGCATTTAATGTAACAACAATCAAGCTCAAATCTTTTCTTTTAGCAGCTGTCACCAATGTATGTCCGGATTGATCAACAAATCCAGTTTTCCCGCCTATAACACCTTCATATGGTGATTCCCTCATAAGTTTATGGTGGGTGTAAAGGGTCGTATCCCAAGATGCTCCTTGCCACTTTAGCTCTTTTGTACTGAAAATTTCCTTGAATTCCTTATTTTCCATCGCGTAACGGGTTAACAAAGCTAAATCTTCAGCGGTTGTAACGTGTTCAGCGTCAAATAGACCATGTGGGTTCTTAAAGACTGTGTTCTTTAAACCTAATTTAGCTAAATATTCATTTAAGTTGTTAGAAAATGCCTCAATAGAGCCATCCAAATGTTCTGCTATTGCGACCCCTGCGTCATTGCCAGAATTAATAAGCAAACCTTGTACTAGCTTTCTAAGTGTGACAGTTTCACCTTCTTCTAAATAAACCCTCGTACCTTCTGTTTCCCTAGGATTTTTACCAATAGTTACATTATCATTTAAATTTCCCTTTTCAATAGCATAAATGGCCGTAGCTATCTTTGTCAGGCTTGCCGGGTACATCCTATCACCAGCTTTCTTTTCAAATAAAACTTCCGCCGTTTTAATATCTATTAAAATAGCGGAAACGCTGGACACTTTAGGGCTATCTGCACCATAGGTTTTTTGGGGAAACAAATTTATTAAGGTTGTAATTAATATAAAGAATAGTATCTTTTTCATTTTGTTCTCCTTTAAAGTTGATAATTAATAAATTACTTTTAATGATTTGTTTCCAATAAATAAAGTTTTTGTTGGATGTTAATCTATTTGGGTAATGGTATAAGAATTTTCTCCCAGAATTGTGCAGAACAGTTAATCCTTTTTCTATATCAAAACTGATTATAGAAAATAACTTTGAAGAAAATATGGAGGAAGAAATTTATTTACTTTTATAATAAAAAACCCTCTATTCACATATGAACAGAGGGTTAACAGTTTATAGAACCGAACTCCTACACTTAAACTTGTAGAATAAACTAAAAATAAGCTATCTTTATTATGATCCCTTTTCCCCTTTTAATACTCAATTGTAATAATAGGGCTTCCAATTATAATGCTTATCAATTTATCTTCTTGATTATTTCTCAAACCTAATTGTAAATTCATTTTTTCATTATTTCTTGTTGGTAAGAAATTTTCCCAGGAATTTTTATAAGCTGAGACGGAAACAAAGTTTTCCTCTACAAGTTGTTCAACTGGTTGTGCTGAAAGTTTCTCTAAAATGTTATTGGCCTTATCACTTAATTTCTGATGCTGATCAGGTTTTAATTTAGACTTTACAGTGAAGTAAAGATTATGTTTGTTTTCTAGTATGTTAGTAAGTCTTTCGTACTCATCTTGTGACCATATTTCACTAGTAAAACTATATGTTTGTAAAAGTTTATACCTGTTGCCTTCTTTTAGTGCTGTAAGAACAATTTGTTCTCTGGTGATGTTTCCGTTTAACTTTCCGGTTATAATGATATGGTGATCTCTGATTCTATTTTCCTCCCATTGAAAGTTGGGATATTTACTTTTCAGATTGGCTTCGTGCTCTCTAAAAGTACTTAAAGAATCGGAATAATTCACATCATACTTGTAATATAGAGACCATTCACTTATTTTTGCGTTCATATCATCTAAACTATTTACAATGGATAAAAGGTTATCCTCTTTACTCTGTCCTACTTGACTGTAGAAAAACATTAATGATAACGCTATTGATATACTAAAAATTACTTTTTTCATGTCTACCCCTCCCTTTTGTTAGTATGGACAAATTATCTAATATTATTCGTGAAGTTCTAGATTTGTAGAAATGATAATAAGAAAAAGCACCCCCCCTTGGGAGTGCTTCTTCCTACTGTTTTCATATAGGGGTAGTTATTTGTCCTAGACCTTTATAATAAATAATTTATATGCAGAAAGTATGGAAAAATATAATAAAGTTGTGTATATTTTTTTGTTTAAATATTTATTAATAATATTAATTATAAAACTATTTGTATGCTCATTTATTTACAACATTTATAATATGATGTTACCACAATTCCTTATTTTTATTGTTAGTAGAAAAGCGAAGTGTATTTAACTATCGCACCAGTTTATGGAATAACTTAGAAGATTTTTAGTTTAATTCAATACCTAACTTAGCCATAATATAATCAACTGTTTCATGCGGTTGTTCGATACTATTATCAACCCATAAACCAATACGCAGGTGCGGTGTAGTTTTTATAAACTCTTTCCGCAAACTATCAACATTAAAGCCGATATAACCAAACTTGCCTCTATTATGCTTTCTTTCTCGGATAACATCAGCATTAGGAGTTAAAACAATTGGCTCCACTTTCTCATGACCCATTAATTTAAGAATATACGGAAGTTATTGACCATAGTAATTATCTTGTACAATAACAGTAAATCCTGCTTTGCTGTAACATTTTGCAACTTCTGCTGTTAATTGATAGCGCAAATCTGCCTGAGTTTCAGCTTCTTTACTAGGTTTTTCGCTCATTTCTTCTCGTTCCAGAAACAATCATTTTACGAAAGACATCCCCACGTAAGTGTACTGACCTCTTGAATTTTTTTGCCATCAATTCTGCAACAGTAAATTTACCACTTGCCATCGGTCCAGTAATTAAATAGATCACTGAAATCCCTCCTTTATTTCTTTACTCGAATCACCCATTAGTTTGGTATGTTAGCGGTTTGGAAAATCAAATAATAGATGTGGATTTACTCTGAATGATTTGCTTCAGCATATCCAAAATGGCCCTACTTAACTTTATATTAGTGTTGTTTGGAGTGCTTCGGCCAACATGAAGTCGAAACAATCAAAGGATTGTATAAAGGTTCCTGATGGTTTATCAAGTTCTAGAAATAGTTCTTGTTTTAAATCAAAAAGTACCAGGCTATATCAGAGTCCCCCAAAAATACATATTACTTATGCGATTCATTTTCATGTCAATTTTCAAATTTACTGTTTATAAAAAGTTTATATAAGACTTTGGTAACTGTATGTTACCTATCTTCTCCTGCATCAGCTTCTAAAAATACTTAATTTCTAGCTCTGTAACTGGATTTCTAAATGAGCTTCTATACTTTTCTTCAATTTTTTTATTTCGATTAATAATTCCTTCCATTGGGCCATACTGCTCATCCCCTCTTTATTGAAAAGGTTTAGGTGGGTTGATATCATCTTCAAACATCGGCTTTAGCACACTAAAAAAAGGAAATAATGTAAGGTCAAACAAAAAAAGAAACCCAGACTAAAGGTTTCTTTACCACACATTTTATCATTTAAATTTTAGTATTTGATGCGCTGATTCCAAAATTTCTTTTAATGCATTATATTCCTTTTCTAGTTTATTCTTTTTTTCTAAAATCTTAGCATTTTTATCTTTTAGGACATTTATTTGATCCCTTAATTCTTCGATGGAATGAAGATCTTGTTCTGAGTTGTCTTTAGTATTTTTTGATTCGTACAAAGCCCATAGCTGATCCATTAGACTGTCGAATTCTACTAATGTCTTTCCATTTTGATTAGACCTACTATGATTATTTTGATGGCTTACGTCAGAGGAAGAATCCATCTTTCTTAGCTTTTTAGCATGGTCTATTTCAGTTCTATATAATTTTCTAACATTTGCATTCCAGCGAAAGCCACAAGCTGCGGATGTACGTTCTAATTGTTTGCCCACTTCTTCAAAGGCTTGGAGCTGAGTGCCGCCTTCTCTTATATGTTTCAATACTATTTCCGCCAACAGAGTATCTTCTTCTTTTGTCCAGGAGTCCTGCCTGGTTTTAAGCATTAGGGCTCACTTCCTTTTTAATTATAGATATGCTTTCAAGTTATAATTAAGAAGAAAATTTATGTCTTTTAATGGGGAAAATAGTTTTTTACTTCTGTACCTGACCCCATCTGTTCTAATTTAAATTGGTGCTTGGTATATCAAAAAAACCACCCATTAAGGATGGTTTGGTGAAAGTACAATTTTTTAATGCAGTGTAGGTATTCCCATCACAGTGAAACCATTACCGATACTATGTTGAGTTGGGATTCCAGTTAATTCAATTTCTTTGCCAATGCTATGTTGAGTGGGAATGCCCGCATAGTCTAATTTTTCGCTAATTTGGTGTTGTGTTGGAATTCCGGATTGATCATTAAGATTTATAGCAAACAAACCTGCACCAGCAATACTTAGGGATAACGCAGCGCCAATAATTAATTTCTTCATAGTAAAATCCTCCTATATTTTCCTCTTTAATAAAATTTTAACAGTTGGCCAGCATTTTTTCCAACTCTTTTTCGATTATCTGACCCATCTTAGTCTGTTTCGTTAAATAACAGAGATGAATAGATTCTTCCACATAGGTCTTTCCTTTATCTCGCTCTCCCAATTTTAGATAGTTTTCCCCGCTCTGATAATGAAACTCTGCAAATAAATATAAAAGTTCTTCCTCTATACAAAGATTGATTCCTCTTAAACTATAATTTAAGGATTCTTCATACTGTTCATTATCTGTCAGGGCTTGTGATAGGCCAAATAGGATGCGTAATTTGACTTTTGGTTCCAGTAGAGTCGGGAGACTTTCAAGATCTCTAAGCGCTATTATGAAGGTAGAAATTGCTTTTCGATAATCCTTGGTTTCATATATAATCATTGCGATACTCGTTAATATCTCAATTTCACTTTCGTTCAAACTTTTACGCTGTGGATTAGTCAAATCAATGGCTTCATAAAGAGTTTCTACAGCTTTCTCTGGTTCGTCATGTAAATAGTAATAACATATTCCTTCATTCCATAATAAAAATTGTTTCAGTTTATTTGATGAAAATATATGAGAATTCTTTTCCTTTTGTGTAATCTGAAAGACTTTTTCATATTCCCTTTCTCTTTTATATTTGTTTATAAGGTCTATTATTAGTTTCACATAATTATCATTACTCTTAGTGATCATTTTCATAATATCTGCTAAATTGGTACCTAGTTTTTCGGCTATTAAATATAGTTGGTCTAGAGTAGGATATTTTTTTTCTCGTTCAAATAAACTATATTCATTATCTGTACATATCCCTTCTGAAATCTCCCTAATAGTAAATTTTTTGTTCTTTCTTAGAGTTTGCAGCACTTCTCCAAAGCTATACTCTTCCATCGTTTTGTCCCCTTATGCCATTAGGCCTATTTATGTAATATTATAAATATTTATCCAGCATTAAACAATTCAAACTTGTACCTAAAAATGTAAAAGACCGCTAAAGATTTTTTTAAGCGGTCGGTAAATATATTATTATAATGCGCTATAGGACTTATTTGTTAAGATATTAAAAAGAAATATGACTTAGTAGATAATAGAAGAGTTAAGCTATGTGAGTAGTTTCTTGTATAGATTCATTAATGGCAGTTATTAAAGATTCCACACCTCTGCTTTTAACAGGTGTAAAAGGTATACCATGATTCTTGCAATACTTCACTGTTTCTATACTTCCTCGATGGCTTACATGACTAATGATAATAACAGCTAAGTCTGACTTCTTTACCATTGCCTCAAGTCTTGATAGTTCTTCGTTACCAGAAGCCCAGATCATGGTCCCTCCCCTAGCATCAATTTCTTTTTCAAAGACAGATTTTCTTGCTTCTAATCCTACAACTAATATAGTTTTACTATCGAAGTCTAGGTTACATTTATTTATAATTTCTGTAGTGCCCTGCTGCTTTGCCTTTTTATAATGGCCAGATTTCAGCGGAGGAACCCAGCTATCGTAATTTTCTGTGTTATGTCGCCATAAAATTCTATTAGCCTCAGGTTTATCTATGGGAAATGCAATATCTACGATATCATTTTCTTTTATATTTAATGAATGGATATCATCTTCATTGAGGATAACTGTGTAAGCTACTTCACCTAGCCGAATATCTTCACCACTATCTAAGTTCTTTTTTACAACTAGTCTCCCGCTTTCCATCTCTACAGGACAATAATTATATTGAATTCGATCTGAAGGTTCTATCCCTAACCCTTTTTCAGCTATGCTGTATTCAAACCTTTTTTTCTGGTGATAACCCGGTTCGACTTCTACAGCATATAAATAATCCCCATGTTGTATTTCTAAATTCCTTACTACTCCTTCAGGAACGTACCCATCGATTTCTTGGATATAGCCCCCTCTGAGTTTACGCTCAAATCGATATTTTTGTGGTGACGTTTCTATGTTTTTAGTTTGCTCTATAACCTCAGGAAGTACGTCAAGATCCTTGGATGTATCACTAACTAATGATATTTGATGTTTCGATTGGAAATTTTGGATATCTACCATATTTTAACATATCTGCAGTTGCTTAGTTAATAATCGCTTATAAATATGGAAATTTTCCATGTTCATTTGTTCAAGGGATTCTATCATTGTCTTTCTAAAAAAATTAAAGTGTTCACTATTATTCATATATCTTCCTCCAAATTAGATTATAAATCCATTGCCTCACCTAATAAATTTATATCCTGTATTAAGAACTTTTTCGTTTCTGTGCATTGACATTTGATATAATCATCGACTAAACGGATAAATTCATAGGCCAAAAAAGTAAATTCTTCCTCAGTAATCATTTTAGTGGTGTTTTCATTTAATATAATCGTCATAAAGCCTACCTTTTATACACTATTTTTAGATATATTTATAGAACCTCTATCTAGAAACCTATTAGAATTAAATTGATTAATTAAGTGGTCAAGCTCTTCGCTAATCTTAACCACCTTTAAACTGTCTAAACCTAAATTATTTGCAGCCAGGTACATTTCCGCGCGCTTGTCTTCAATTCTTCTTTGGATATCTCGGTCATTCATTTAGTTTAACTACACCTGCTTTCCTTTAGGCATATAAAAGGTTTTTCTACCACTCGCTTTTTTTATTAGAAATAGCAACCAAGCAAGTCCTATGAAGGACATGTTTATAAGACAATAAGATACAGCTAGTTGGTCCCACATGCCGTAGGAATAAAGGGTGAATAACGTAAGAGTTAAAATAAACATTGAAATAATAATGGGAATAGCAATATTTTTCATACCAATGAAGTAAGAATTTAATCCTTACTATTGAGCACTTCCTTTCACAAAAAAGAGAACCCAAAAAGCCTAATCGCTTCTCGGGTTCTTCCCTCTACACAATATTGGTAATAAGAAAATACTATCATTTAATAAAAGGGAAATAAAGGTATTATATTTGGTTTTTTACAAAAGGAATTGATATTAGATATTCTTTACTTAATCCGGATTACTTTACCATTAAATTTTTCTTTCCAATATCCTGTTTCCATACTAACAATGGCTACTCCCGTTGTGCTTTGAGCTCCAATATGTCGCTATTTGTGTCTTTTTTTCACTAAAAACATTTTAGCACTAAGTAAATAATAAGGTTAAGAATGCCCTTACGAGCTTTCCTAATTTTTTTACACTTTTATGTTCCTCAAGGATGACTCAGTAATAAGTGCGATTCTATTCAATGACATTTCCCCATGTAGTCATAGAAAAAAGGAAAGTTCATTCAATCCTTAAGACACATTTTCAGATATCTGAATTTTTATTTCACTCCTGCGAAAGGTATACATTTTGTCCGTATAAAAGGAACGGAAGGTTTCGTATCGAACACCGGTGTAGACGTCAAGTTGAATTTTACACTTTTTGCTCGTTTTATTTTTACACTTCTG
>NZ_JALJRC010000064.1:0-8900 GCF_024519925.1 Cytobacillus sp. Bac17
TTAAGACACCGCCCTTTCACGGCGGTAACACGGGTTCGAATCCCGTAGGGGTCATACAAAAAAGCTGTCAACAATTTGTTGGCAGCTTTTTTGTTGTCTTTTCTGTTCCAGCCTGCCCTCGGTTAGTTGCTTTTTTGTTTTTTAATCAAACCTCTCTTCTTCCTTGCTTAATTTATTGCCTGGATTATTCAAATCGATTTCAGAAGATATTCCCGTATAGGGGCCTCTAAACATATCCCCTGTGGCCATAATCTTTCCATCCGGTGCTTCAAATATCGGAATTCTTATTTCATCTTTTGATGCCTCGTTTAATAAAAATTCCTCTTCTTTATTGCTCAAAATATTATTCTCCTTTCATTTTTTGCTTGCATACTTTGTTTTATTTTGTCTAAGTTTACCGGAGATTATGTCGAAGGCTGTTAAATTGGGCAGAATGCTATCGGTTTTTAACGGGATTTGAATGTTGTTGTCATAAAATTAAAAAAACTTTTACAAGGATTTTTCTCACGTCTCACGAATATAACAGGAAAGTCAAAAGAAACGACACTGGGTGGGGAGAAGGATGGTAGTGGATACTTTGGTTCCAACCGATTACCAGCTGCATTTGTTCCATGAAGGGACATATTATGAGAGTCACCAGTTATTTGGTGCACATGTAGTTTCAAATGGCGGAGAAGTGATTACCCGTTTTTGCGTATGGGCACCGAACGCTGAAATTATCAGATTAGTCGGTGATTTTAATGATTGGAATGGAGAAGGCTATACCTTACATAGAGTGAATAATGAAGGTGTCTGGTTTATTCAGCTGGATGGAAACATGGAAGGTGCCTTGTATAAGTATGAAATTGAAACAAAGAAAGGGGATGTGGTATTAAAGGCTGATCCTTATAGCTTTTTTTCAGAAGTAAGGCCCAATACAGCATCTATAGTATATTCGCTTGACGGATATCAGTGGAATGACAGCAAATGGATGCAAAAAAAAGAAATGAAGCCTATTTATACGGAGCCTGCAGTCATTTATGAAGTTCATTTGGGTTCGTGGAAGCAAAAAGAGTCTGGAAGTCTGTTTACATACAGGGAGCTTGCAGATGAACTCATTCCTTATGTGGTGGAGCATGGGTTTACGCATATAGAATTGCTTCCTCTAATTGAGCATCCGCTCGACGCTTCCTGGGGCTATCAGGGAACAGGTTATTACTCTGTTACAAGCCGTTACGGCAACCCGCATGATTTTATGTATTTTGTTGATCAGTGCCATCAGCAGGGTGTTGGGGTCATTCTGGACTGGGTACCGGGACACTTCTGCAAAGATGCCCACGGCCTTTACCAGTTTGATGGATCGTATTTGTATGAGTATGAAACAGAAGGCGACAGAGAGAACCGAGTATGGGGGACAGCTAATTTTGACCTGAGCAAAAATGAAGTTCAAAGCTTTCTTATTTCCAATGCTGTTTTTTGGATGGAAAAATATCATATTGATGGCTTTCGGGTTGATGCGGTGGCTAATATTATCTATTGGCCTAACCGGGATGGAAAGACAGAAAATCCATTCGGCACCCGTTTTCTGCAAAACTTAAATAAAGTTGTTTCGCAATATGATTCTTCCTTTCTCATGATGGCAGAGGATTCAACAGACTGGCCGCAAGTGACTGCACCAGTCCATTATGGAGGGCTGGGTTTTCATTACAAGTGGAATATGGGCTGGATGAATGACGTTCTTACATATATGGAAACAGCACCTGAGAGGCGATCTGATGTTCATGGAAAGATGACTTTTTCGCTTTTGTATGCTTTTACGGAAAACTTCATACTGCCTTTTTCACATGATGAAGTTGTCCATGGAAAGAAATCGCTGCTTGATAAAATGCCCGGAGATTACTGGCAAAAATTTGCGCAATTCAGGCTCCTGCTTGGCTACATGATTGCCCACCCCGGCAAGAAGCTTCTTTTCATGGGGAGCGAATTTGGGCAGTTTTCCGAATGGAAAGACAAAGAACAGCTTGATTGGCATCTGCTTGATTACGAGATGCATAAAAAAGCAAATGATTATGTGAAAGAATTAATAAAGGTTTATAAACGTTCAAAGGCTCTTTTTGAGCTTGATCACCTTCAGGATGGCTTTGAATGGATTGATTGTCATAATGCAGACCAATCAATCTTTTCCTTTATCAGAAAAGGCTCAAAAGTGGATGATTTTCTTGTGATTGTCTGCAATTTCACACCTGCTTTCTACCCTAATTATCGTATTGGAATTCCAAAGGCGGGGTCTTATAGGGAAATACTCAACAGTGATAGTGATAGCTTTGGAGGATCAAATAGCACCAACAAGAGGGTCCTTAAGACTGAGGAAAAAGAGTTTCACGGCAAGCCGTTCAGTTTGGAAATGTCTATTCCGCCATTTGGCATTTCAATCTTACGCCCTGTAAAACATCGGAAGGAGAGGAAGGGAAATGGGAAAGAAAAAGTGCGTCGCAATGTTATTAGCAGGAGGGAAAGGGAGCAGGCTTAGTTCTCTAACAAAAAGTCTTGCGAAACCTGCAGTGCCATTTGGAGGGAAATACCGGATTATTGATTTTACATTGAGCAATTGCACCAATTCCGGAATTGATACAGTCGGTGTTCTTACCCAATACCAGCCGCTGGTTCTGAATTCGTATATTGGCATAGGCAGCGCATGGGATCTTGATAGAAAGAACGGCGGTGTGACAGTGCTGCCCCCTTACAGTGAATCATCGGAAGTCAAGTGGTATACGGGAACAGCAAGTGCTATTTATCAGAACCTCAATTATCTAAAGCAATATGATCCGGAATATGTCCTGATTTTATCCGGTGATCATATTTATAAAATGAATTATGAGCTGATGCTGAATTATCATATTGAAAAAGGCGCGGATGCGACTATTTCTGTAATTGAAGTACCTTGGCCGGAGGCAAGCAGGTTCGGAATCATGAATACAGATGAGGAGATGCGGGTCGCAGAATTTGAGGAAAAACCAGCATATCCAAAAAATAATCTGGCCTCCATGGGAATATATATTTTTAATTGGTCTGTTTTAAAAGAATATCTGGAAATGGATGACCGCAATCCGGAGTCCACTCATGACTTTGGAAAGGACATCATTCCATTAATGCTTGACGAAAATAAAAAGCTGTTCGCATACCCGTTCAATGGCTATTGGAAGGATGTCGGTACAGTCAAGAGCCTGTGGGAGGCAAATATGGATTTATTGGATGATGAATGCGAGCTGAATCTTTTTGATCATGATTGGCGGATCTATTCGGTGAATCCGAATCATCCTCCACAGTATATTTCAACTCAAGCTGAGGTTGCAGAGTCTTTGATAAATGAAGGCTGTACAATTGAAGGGGAAGTTGAAAAGTCAGTGCTTTTTCAAGGGGTGCTGGTTGGGAAGAATACTGTGATCCGTGAATCGGTCATCATGCCTGATGCTGTAATTGGTGAAAATGTCTATATTGAAAAGGCGATAGTGCCAAGCGGAATGAACATACCTGATGGCGTTGTGATTAGTGCTTCCGAAGAAGATGATGAAATTATTCTGATAACACAGGAAATGATACAGGGAATTTGTTCTTAATTCACAGCCTGGATGCCAAAACGGCGCCTGGCCAATAAAACGGGAGGGAATGTCATGAAGAAGAGAATGCTTGGTGTGATAGACGCAACAACCTACCATGAAGATTTAGAGGAATTGACAGTACACAGGTCGCTCGCAGCTGTTCCGTTTGCAGGCCGCTATAGGCTAATCGATTTTGTTCTCTCCAATATGGTCAACTCGGATATTGAAAGTGTTGCCATATTTCCAAAGTATCAATATCGCTCTTTAATGGATCATCTTGGTTCGGGAAAAAACTGGGACCTAAACAGAAAAAGGGATGGGCTATTCTTTTTCCCATCTCCTTTGCTGGATAGTCCAAGTAAAGGAATTGGATCTTTCAATCACTTTGCTGCTAATTTGGATTATTTTTATCGCAGCAAACAGGAATATGCATTGATCTCAAACTGTTTTACAGTTTTTAATATGGATTTCAGGCCTGTTCTAGATAGACATATTATGACGGGGTGTGATATTACAGTTGTTCGGCAGGATGGGCGCTCCCTTGAAATGTACCTTGTAAAAACTTCGCTGCTCGTTAGCTTAATAGAAAATAGAAACGAAACTGGATACACATGCATGAGTGATGTCGTTACAGACATCCATCATTCCTATACGATATGCAATTATGAATATGCCGGTTTGGCCGTCATGATTGATTCCATTGAAAATTACTTTGCTGCCAGCATGGGCCTATTGGAACCGGAGGCATGGAAAAATATTTTCCTGCGCAGCCAGCCAATTTATACAAAAGTAAAAGATGAGCCGCCAACCCGTTATATGAAAGGTGCAAGCGCAAAGAATTCGATGATTGCGAATGGATGCATGATTGAAGGGACAGTTGAGAACAGCATTATCTCCCGCGGGGTAAAAATTGGCAAGGGCTCAGTCGTGAAAAACTGCATAATTATGCAAAAAACCCAAATTGGAGAAAACTGTGTTTTAGACTCCGTTATTTTAGATAAAGATGTTAAGGTAGAATCCGGTGCCAGGATTGAGGGAAGACATGAAATGCCTCTTGTTATTCGCAAAGGTACCGTACAAGGAGCGCTGATGAACTCGTGAAAGTATTGTTTGCTGTTTCTGAATGTGTTCCATTCGTTAAATCCGGAGGTCTTGCTGATGTAGCCGGTTCTCTCCCGAAAGAACTTGCAAAGCAGGGGACTGACGTACGGGTTATTCTTCCTAAGTATGGTTCCATATCAGATGATTTAAAAAAGAAAATGTCTAAAAAGTGCGAGTTTACAGTTCAGGTAGGATGGAGAAACCAGTTTTGCGGAATTGAAGAACTTGAGCATCAGGGAATCGTATTCTATTTTGTTGATAATGAATACTACTTCAACCGTGAAAAATTATACGGGTATTACGATGATGGAGAGAGGTTTGCCTATTTTAACCGGGCCGTTCTGGATGCTCTTCAGCATATTGATTTCTATCCGGATGTTATTCACAGCCATGATTGGCATACTGGGATGATTCCTTTTCTGCTGAGGGTTGAGTATCGTGCGAAAAAGGGGTATGAGTTCATTCGGACAGTCTTCACCATTCATAATCTTCAGTTTCAGGGAATCATGCCGGGGAGTGCTTTAGGAGATTTATTAGGGCTTGACTATAGCCATTTTCATCCAGATAAGCTTGAATTCTTCGGAAATATCAATTTTATGAAGGGCGGACTTGTCGCTGCTGATAAAATTACAACAGTCAGCCCTACTTATAAAGATGAAATTCAAACGAAATATTACGGAGAGAAACTGCATGATTTGCTGAAGCGCAGAGCTTATGATTTGGAAGGAATCCTAAATGGGATTGATGATGAGTTTTATAATCCTGAGAAGGATCCATTTATAAAAGAAAATTATGCCTTTGAAAAGCTTCAGATTAAAAAAGAGAATAAGATGCATCTTCAGAAAAAATTCAGCCTGCCGGTAAAGGAAGAGGTTCCTCTGATAGCCATGGTTACGAGACTGACAAAACAAAAGGGCCTGGACCTTGTTAAATGTGTGTTCCATGAGCTAATGCAGGATGATATACAAGTTCTGGTTTTAGGAACTGGGGATCCTGAGTTTGAGCAATTTTTCAGGGAGATGGAAGCGGGGTACCCCGATAAGTGCAAAGCATTTATTGGGTTTGATGAGGGGCTTGCACATGAATTCTATGCAGGGTCCGATTTATTCTTAATGCCTTCACAATTTGAGCCATGCGGTTTAGGACAGATGATTGCCATGAGGTATGGATCCATTCCCATCGTCAGGGAAACAGGCGGATTAAATGATACTGTTCATTCTTATAATGAATACACAGGAGAAGGCAACGGTTTTTCCTTCAGCCATTTTAATGCCCATGATATGCTGTACACTATTAGAAGAGCAGTAAGCTTTTTCGGTGACAGCAAAATATGGGAGCAAATTATGAAAAATGCAATGGGAATGGATAATAGCTGGGCGCAATCCGCTTTCAAATACAATCAGCTATATGCAGGCCTTGTTTCAAGGAGTGAAAGCCATGTTTTCTGATCGCGATGAGTTCAAAGAGGAATTCCTGAAGAAACTGGAGATGACATGCGGTAAAAGCTTTGGTGAAAGCACAGAAAGAGATCATTACTTCACACTCGGAAATATGATCAGGGAACATGTGAGCACAGAGTGGATTAATACAAATGAGCGGTACCGCATCGACCGTGAAAAGCAGGTGTATTACTTATCCATCGAGTTTTTATTGGGACGCCTGCTTCATCATAATCTGATCAATCTGGGAATTGAGCAGGTTGTTAAAGAGGGCCTCGCAGATCTGGGAATTGACTTGAACCGTCTTGAAGAAATCGAGGCAGATGCAGGGCTTGGAAACGGCGGGCTGGGACGTCTGGCAGCTTGCTTTATGGATTCACTTGCATCCTTGAATCTTCCCGGCCATGGCTGCGGAATTCGCTATAAGCATGGACTATTTGAGCAGAAAATTGTGGATGGCTATCAGGTGGAGCTTCCGGAGCAGTGGCTGCGGAACGGTCATGTCTGGGAAGTAAGAAAAGCAGACCTGGCGATTGAAGTTCCTTTTTGGGGCAAAGTCGAAACCGCAGAGGACAACGGCAGGCTTGTTTTCCGCCATGTGAATGCTGAGACAATTTCGGCTGTTCCTTACGATATGCCTGTCGCTGGATATAAAACAGATACAATTAACACTCTCAGGCTTTGGAATGCTGAACCCTCTCCTTATCCTGTAAATCATGATATTTTAAAATATAAACGGGAAACCGAATCTGTTTCGGAGTTTCTTTATCCTGATGATACCCATGATGAAGGGAAGATTTTAAGGCTGAAGCAGCAATACTTTCTTGTTTCAGCCAGTATCCGTTCCATTGTGTGTTCCTATCGAAAGCAGCATAATAGTTTAAGAGATTTCCATGATTTTGTGAGCATTCATATTAATGATACACATCCGGTCCTTGCCATTCCTGAACTTATGAGAATCCTGCTGGATGAAGAGGGAATGGGCTGGGAGGAAGCCTGGGACATTACTGTCCGGACGATTGCCTATACGAATCATACTACTCTTTCAGAGGCTTTGGAGAAATGGCCTATCCGTATTTTCCAGCCTTTGCTTCCGCGGATTTACATGATAGTGAATGAAATTAATGAGCGCTTTTGCAGCGAACTTTGGAACAGATACCCGGGTGACTGGAAGCGGATTGAGGATATGGCGATCATCGCACATGACCAGGTTAAGATGGCACACCTTGCCCTTGTCGGCAGCTCCAGCGTAAATGGTGTAGCTGCACTTCATACAGAAATCTTAAAGAAGCGGGAAATGAATCAGTTTTATGACATTTTTCCTGAGAAATTTAATAATAAAACCAATGGGATCACACATAGAAGATGGCTCCTGAAAGCCAATCCGCTTTTGTCCGATCTTATTAATGAGGGCATTGGGGCTGGCTGGATTCGGGAACCGGAAAAGCTTCACGAACTGGCAGATTTTAAGAATGATAGAGTTTTCCTTGATCAGCTGCATCAGGTTAAGCAATTGAACAAGGAAAGATTGGCGAAGCGCATCCAGGAGCAGCAGGGCATTGTGGTTGATACGTCTTCCATTTTTGACATTCAGGTTAAGCGTCTGCATGCTTATAAGCGCCAGCTGTTAAATATTCTTCATGTTATGCATTTATATAATAGGCTGAAGGAAGACTCCAATTTCCGCATGCACCCGCGGACATTTATTTTCGGGGCAAAAGCTTCGCCGGGCTATTACTATGCAAAGAAAATCATTAAATTAATTAATACCGTTGCTGTAAAGGTGAACAATGACCCGCAGACAAGAGATATTCTAAAGGTTATCTTCATGGAAAATTACCGGGTTTCGCTGGCGGAGGAAATTTTTCCGGCTGCGGATATCAGCGAGCAAATTTCAACGGCAAGCAAGGAAGCTTCCGGTACAGGCAATATGAAATTCATGATGAATGGTGCTTTGACAGTGGGCACGCTGGATGGAGCCAATATTGAGATAAAAGAAAAAGCAGGGGATGACAATATTTTCATCTTTGGCTTAACGGCAGATGAGGTTCTCAGTTATCACCAGAATGGCGGATATAATTCCAGAGAGTATTATCATCATGATAAACGAATCCGCCAGGTTGCCGACCAGCTCGTGAATGGATTTTTCCCGGACGCCGATGATGAGTTCGAGCCCATTTTTGACTCACTGCTGATGGAAAATGACCAATACTTTGTGTTGAGGGATTTTGCTTCCTATGTCAATATCCAGAAAGAAGCCGGGAAAGCATATGAGGGTCGGGAACATTGGCTGAAAATGAGCTTAATGAACATTGCCGGTTCAGGATACTTTTCCAGCGACCGCACAATCAGCGAATATGCACGGGATATCTGGAAAATCAAGCCCGCTGGCGTTGAAATGATGAATAAGTAAAAAGGAGAACAGCCTTTCCGGTGAGAAGAGGCTGTTTTTTGTTGATTAGTGGGAATTACCCCCAGAATGAAGGTGGTCAAGAGAAAATGGGAGTTAATCAGGGGGAATTACGCCAAAAATGAAAGTGCTCAAGAGAAAATGGGAGTTAATCAGTGGCAATAAAGCCCAAAATGAGGAGGCTCAAGAGAAAATGGGAGTTAATCAATGTAATAACGCCCAAAATGAAGGTGGTCAAGAGAAAATGGGAGTTAATCAGTATGAATAATGCCCAAAATGAAAATGCTCAAGAGAAAATGGGAGTTAATCAATGTGAATAACGCCCAAAATGAAGGTGGTCAAGAGAAAATGGGAGTTAATCAGTATGAATAA
>NZ_JALJRC010000065.1:0-8500 GCF_024519925.1 Cytobacillus sp. Bac17
CCTCCATGGTAACATGAAGGTTTTTTTGAATGTCTACTTAAAGGGGACATTAACAGATTAGCAGTTTTTTTTGACAAAAGTACCCTTTAGCTTACGGTGAACCCTTCGCAACTTTCTTATATTTTACTAAAAAAGGCGAGAACAAAGAACCAATAATCGCAGTGGCGATACATATAACAATTGTAGTAAAAACATTACTGAAAGGAGATGCAAACAAACCATATATCCACATTGGTATTATTGTAAAAGAGACGCAAATAAACCTAGAAGGAAATGTTATCTTATATTCTGTGCCGCATCTGTCGCAGTTTATTGTGCTGTAAAACCAATTAGCTCTAAAAATTTTAATCCACTTAAATGGATTGTTGCAAGTATCGCATTTTTGTATTGTAATCACCCCTATATTTCTTTTTAAAAATATATATTCTCAAGTCTTATTCCAATGTCCTACCTTATTTCACTAACCTGCCCCTGTAGTTCAACAAAAAAATAGCCGCCTAGTTCGGCAGCAGTCCTTGTACATAGGGCATTCCATAGCTCAATAAAATCTCAGATTAACTTTGGTGAAGTAGATATTGGTGATTTTTGTTTTTGCCATTCGGTCGGTCCCTCATTAGGTTCAATATATTTCGAAAAATAGTCTCCACTTTGTTTATCAAAAATAATGATGTTACTATCATTTGGGGAAATTAATTCATACCGAAATTGTTCTTTCTGTGATGTTTTAAATTGATTGGATTGTATAGATTGTAAAATAAACCAAGAACCTACAAGAATACATAATCCTAAGAAGATAATAGAATAAGAAATAAGATTTTTATTCCTATGCTGCCCCTTTAAAAAAATAATAAATTCATTATAACATTTTACTTTTATTCTTCTTGCACTAAACTGCCCCGTTTATTGAATAAGGGATTCAATCAAAAAATAAATAATTAATCGTCTTTTTTGTGTTTATCTGGTGGTTTTAAAAATACATCTTCTCCTGGATCATATCCTTCTGGGTCCCAATAATCCTCTAAGTATTTCTCTTTTTCAAAAATACTTCTTAAAAAGGTAATTGCTTCTCGCCAAGTTGAGAAAAGGTGAAATGAATATGGAGGTTCACCTATGTCATTCCAAACTGCCCAAGTTCTATTTGGCAGCTCAGTGACACTCCATTGAGCATCTTCAGGAATATGGAAGACAAAATATGTATATTCACAAGCTGATTTCCAATCAGGAAAGCCCATTTCAGAAGCAAACTCTTCATATTTTAAAGAATAACTTTCTAAAAATTGTGCCCCACTCCTTTATTAAAATACCTGATTGTTTTATAACCTGCCATTAATTAATTTGCTAATATAAGAATCCTCCACTAATAAATATGCAATGTTATAACAAGTTCTTATTCGACAAAACTGCCCCGTTAGTTAAGTAAGAATAGGCCACCATTGTGCAGCTTGATGTTAAAGTAATGCCTACATTTACGTTTTGTATAACATCCTCTATTGGAACTAGCTGTTTTTTCGAATTATTTAAACACAAAAGGGTGTCCTTATCAAGACACCCTTTTGTTCAGCTATTAATAATGTACAAAGTAGTAATAACCATCTGCTTCACCAGATGAGGTTTTTCTCGGAGAATAAGCATAAGCTGATTTACTAGATAGTAAACCATCCCAATTTGAATATCTTTTTAAAGTTCCAGAAGTTTTCTTTAAGTATGGCTTGAATCCAATATAGCCAGAGTCACCTTTTGATAGTGTGAAAGAATATGTGCTAGAGTCAGATGCGCTACTAGTCCATGAAAAGCCTGCATTAGCCTTAATCGCATCTTTTTCTGCTGTTAGAGAAACACTATACGTAGCGGATACTGTCACACTAACTGCTTTATCAATTCTACAAGTAGATGTAGTACAACCGATGTCTGCAGTTACCTTTTTAGTACCACCAGTCACATTGGTAGTTGAAGAAGGAGTGTATCTGTAGTATTCGTAATAATCCCTTAAGATTGATACATCACCATCACCAGTTGCATCCTCATCAGTAAACATACCCTCAGTGTCAACTTCTTCAGAATTTTCAATCTCATTTACATATTCTTCTTTTGAAACTGGAACTAATTGTCCATCTACTTCCTTAAGAGGTGTTACATACTTTCCTAGAGATTCATCATAAATGGCATTTCTCTTCTCGATTTTTACAGGTTTATTAGCATCCTTCGACCCTGCAGCGAATGTAGATCCTCCAAATCCCCCTAAAAAAACAACACTCAAACTTAAGACAGCAAAAACATTTTTAATACTTCTTCTCATACTTTTCCTCCTTTACCAGAATTATCTAAATTATCCAATTTTGTTAAAATTTGGTAAAGGGTCTTTGGGCCTATTTAGTTGGTTGGATATAAAAATAAATTCCTGTTTTGTTGTCAATTGTGGGACTTACTTCGCCAGTTTTTGTTTTAACGACAGGAGCTTCTGCTTCACTTACTCCGGTATAAATTGTAAAAGTTTTTCCTGACTGTGTTTCTGTTCCCCAACTTATTTGAGAAGAATATTGTTTGACCTCATCATTCTTAACAAGTACATCTTGATCAGGATCATACCAGGCATATTGCCCTTCATTTTCACTTATGCTTGATACACCTACGCCTAAGCCTTCCTCTAATTGTTTCTTATAAATAATAAATGTTTCTCCGTTTTCACTAACTTTCCCAATAATGTCTTCTTTTTTAATCTTTTCTTCTTTAATGCCATAATCAATTGTTTCTTCTTTGGTTTCAAACCATTTCGTTTCAGTAGATTCATCACTTGCTAATGCAGAACATCCTGTTAGTGCAAGCAGGGCTATTGCAAAAGGCAATATTACTTTCATTTAAAATCCCCCTTTAAGAAAAGATGTAATATCTCCATGATACATTTCTGACGATATAAATTACAATATTTAGAAATTTTTTATGAAATATCGAAATATCCTTTTCGAATTGTACTTCTTATTAGTTAAAGTTGATACGATTATTTCCCCATTTTACGAGTTGCTGTTGCCCAGGCCAAACCCTTCTGCCACAACCAACCATATAATTTCTTTTTAGTATGACCTTCCTATCCCCTCCTCGCTTCTGAATTTTTTACACTTATAGGGATCTTACCTATGGTAAACATAATAAGTAATGTAAAAAAGCCACTTATAAACAAATTAACAATATTTACGCCTTACGATTAATTAGACGATTAAGACGATAGAAGGTATCATCATTGCACCAAACCTGTAAAATTTAAATTTTTCCCTCCTTAAACAAACCTGCCCCTTTTGTATAATAAGAAAAGACCACCAAATTTGGCAGCCGTATCTTAAATTAATGCACTCGTTGTTGAAGGAGGAAAAATTATAGAAACCATTCACCCTGGGCAATTTTTTCTACTTTTCCACCTACATATATAATGATTTCCCCGTTATCTTCACTTGCTTTCAAAAACAATAAGGATGGTCTTTTTATTTCATATCCTTGTTCTACGCGAATATTTATTTCACTTTTTTCAAAATATCGATATTTAACTAAGTAAGAAGCTAAACATCCATTAGAACTTCCAGTAGCAGCATCTTCAGGAACACCATAATAATCTGCAAAGTCTCGAACATTTAAATCATTTTCGGAATTATACGCTTCAGGAGAAAACACCATAATGGCTTTTGCATTAGTATCTTCAATTAATTCAAAGTATTTTTCTTTATTTACGCTTACTTTTTTAACTGCTTCTAAAGATGTTAAAGGCACAACAATCACTGGAAGTCCAGTTGAAACCTCTTGGATAGGAAATCTATTATCTATGAATTCTTTATCTATACTTAATACATCAGAAACCTTATTTGCATCTAAAATCCGACCAAAAGTTGGTTTGTTTTGTTTCATCCAAAGTATTTCTTCTTGATTATCAAACGAGACGGGAATCTGTCCGCCTTTAAAATTTAATATAAGTTTATCGGAGGGGTCGGTTAATACTTCGCTTTGAATGATATATGCGGTTCCTAAAGTTGGATGCCCAGCAAAAGGGACTTCTTCGTTAGGCGTAAAGATACGAACGTCGTAGCCGCCAGCTTTTTCTTTGTCAGATAAAATAAAAGTAGTCTCTGAAAAATTAATTTCCTTAGCTATTTGTTGCATCTCATCATCGGGAATGTTTCCAGCATTTTTAAAAACAGCAAGTTGATTCCCTGTATATTTTCCTTGTGAAAAAACATCAACAATGGAATAATTTATTTTCCCCATCATTTCTCTCCTTTTTTGCATTTGTAATATTTTATATAAGGTACTATATATCGCATTTAAATTTAAGGGAAAAACATTACGATAACCGCAATAGCCTGCCCCGTTTGTTAAACAAGAAAAAACCCAATTGTAATGGCGCCGGTTTCTTCACAATTGCATCGTTAGCTAAATAAGTAAATTTATGTTTTTCTTATTTTTTCTAAGACTGTCAAGAGTATATAAATAACTAAAATTGAAATAAGCACTATAAAAAAGCAATTGGTTATTAAATCAAAATCCAACTCATTTATTGTATTAATAACTTCACCCTTTTCCCCTATTCGTTGAACTTTCCAGCCATTATAATCAAGAGTAAAGAACGAAATTATTAAACCTAAAATTAAGCCACTAATAAGCGAAACCCAACCTTTTTTCATAATAAAACTTTGCCCCCCTTTATAATTTATTTCACCATAATAATCCAATGCCTTATTGAATAAACCTGCCCCTTTTGTTCAATGGCCACCTGGTTTGGCAGCTGGATCATATAACGCACCATTTTTTTAATAACACTTCACATATTAAATAGGCTTAAATAATGTGTTGAATTCGGATAAATATTTTCCTTTGAAAATCCAAGAGAGGTATAAAATTTATCTCCTTGTTCTGTATCTGTATGAAGTACTAAAACCTTATAAAAGTGTTTTGCATCGTTAATTATTTGTGTTAACAAAAGTCTTCCAAGACCCATCCTTCGATAATCATTAGAAACATAGAACCTTCTTAACCGTCCTACTTTTTCATCATTTGAAAATGGATCTATATTAAGCCCTCCAATAGCAATTAGAACACCTTCTTTGTTAAACAAACCATATAAAGATTCCCCAGGCTTATTAAATTTATTAGTGCCATTTTCAAAATCTTTAACTAATCTTTCAAGAAACCGAAAACCCTCTTCTTTGCTTTCATTAACTAAATGGGCTAAATCAATATAAAACAGACTTTTTAATTGCTTCACTTTAAACTCTTCCATATCTTCCTCCGAAAAAAGCTTTATTTGATTTAAGAGCTTTCTCGAGAATATATTAAAAATCCTTCTTCAACATACCTGCCCCTTTTGTTGAATAAAAAGGACAGTTGTAATGGCAGCCGTTCTTTTAGCAGTGCACCCATTAGTTGAAGTAAATTTTACTTTTTTAAAACTACAACGACCATTTTTTAGAAGTTTATTTCTTATGGACCTTAACATACACACTTCCGAATAGTTTATCTCCAATATAAGCATCTAATTTCCACATACCACTCTTTGGCAATGACATATTAGATGGAGCGTGTCGGTCTGCTCCGTTATTATCACCACCTAGTCCGCCTTCTGCCACAGTTATTTGCTCTTCTTCATCATTCTCATGTATAGCAACTATTTTAAGTTTTCCGTTAAACTCTTGTTCTTCTCCCCAAAAATGCCACATATATTTTTGAGTTTTATTTGGATAAAATCTAACAACCTCAGTATCATCATAAATGAAACCTAAGCGCCCTTTTTCACCAATCATTGTGTAATTACCAGATTTGAATAGAGGGCTTTGATTCCATTTTTGTGCTAGATTATTTTCCACATTTGTAGTTATGGCTTCCTTATTCTTATTTGTACACCCAACAGTAGTTAAGATAACAATAATCGAAATAATTGAAACGAAACTTTTTTTAAACATAAACACCACTCCACTCTTTTTATGAATCCCAGTCAACTTCAAATATCCTTTATTATACTAACCTGACCCGTTAGCTGTTGATGGCCCATACCATGAAATTTACAGCAAGCTTGCTTTCCTAACCTTTTTAACCTGTAAATCACTTAGTCCTGACGAAGTAAGGTATAGGGAGAACAAGAACAGAATGTAGGCCAGAAGAGGGAATAAGATAATCCAATGAGAATGATACATAAAGCCTCTCGCCTGACCAATTAGCCCTGACCACTCGTGAGTTACAGACAGGTAAATTGTGGGGAAGAATTGCTGGTGAGTGCCTCCAAAGAACAAATTGAATATGCCTAATTGTCCAATTAAATGTAAAACCAGTATGGCTTCGTTTATTAAGATAATCATAATGTTCCCTTTTAAAGCCGGCCAAATATGCTTCACCATTATATGGTTGTTTGACGCTCCAAGGGATATTGAAGCAACGACATATAATTCCTTTTTTATTTCAGCTGTTTTCGAAAAGATCACATTATAAACGCTGCTTACACCCAGGAAAATCATTAATACGCTTTGAATCAGAATCAGTCCCCATATAGGAATGCTGGAATTAATATTAATCCCAACCATAATGAAATAGATAATAACAAAGGTTGGTATGCCTGACCAAACTGAAATTGTCGCTTTTCTTAGTGTTCTTTTCTTTTTATGAAGACCCATTAATATCCCTGCAATACCTCCAAGTAAAACTCTCGCAATCGCTATTAATAAGGTTCCGAGCACTGTATACTTTGCACCGTGAAGCATTAGTGTCAAAATATCGTATCCCCATTTATCTGTTCCGAATTTAAATTCCTGTGATGGCGGGAATGGAGAGGAAACCAATTGCTGGCCTTCTGCAGTCTGGGTATATCCAATCTTCTTATTGTAGTCAACTTCATATGGAGCAATCAGTGGGCCTATTAATGAAATCAGAATAAAACCACCAAATAAAAGGACACCAAGGACTAACTTTATATTCATACTCTTAAGCATGCCTCAGAATCCTCTCTATGATAGATATGAACAGTTTATATGTATAGAAAACGGAAGTATAAAGCAGCATTATGCTTATTAAGCAAAGAACAACTAAATTGTACTGATATCCAAACTTCACTTGAATTTGAAACAGCATAGTTGTAACTCCCCTGGTATTGTACAGATATTCAACCACAAAAAGATTACTGATCATGATTCCTGTAATTTTTTTCAAATCCGCCTTTAAATAGGGAAGGACATTGGTTGTTACATGAAATAAATATATTCTCGGCTTGCTTAACCCTTTTCCTATTGCGGTTAGTATATAATCCTCCGATATCACTTCATGTGTATGTTCATTCAGTGCCCTTATTAAGTAAATAAGGGGGATAAGAACAAGAGTAACAATCGGAAGAAATAATGCCGGGTCGTCCATGCTGAGCGAAGCTACCTTCACAGTCTTGATCCCTGTAGTTTTATAAATAAAGTTTACTAGTAATTGCATTAGTAAAATAAAGATAAAGTCAGGGATCATCCCCAGAAAACTCAATGTGCCGTTCAGGTACTTGACACTCGTCTTCCAAAACCATATTCCAAACAGAAAAGATAAAGTAATCACAATCAATCCAGACGAGGTTAAATAAAAATATGACGATTTAAAATAGGCAACAATATCAGCTGGAAAAAACCTTGTATTGCTACCAGTTTTATAATAAAAAGCGTCCAATGAAAAAATTCCTGCTATAAAGTCTTTTATTAGAATTACAATCTGTTGGGGGTGAAATATAATTTGTTGTTGAGACTGTAAGGGATCCCCTGTATTATGGAAAACCAAAGGAATTGCAGCTAATATGAGCAATAGAAAAAAACCGATAAGTTGCTTGATTAAACTTTTAAAAGAATACAACTCAACTTTTCTCCTTTTAAAATTGAGATTCTTGAAGTTATTCTCCAAAGACTTCTACAATCCTTTTATTTGTCATCTCAGATTCTGCAAACAACCCTTAAGCTAAACAAAAAAGCCGCCTGGTTCGGCAGCTGGTCTTGATCTAAGCAATATATTTAGCTAGAAGTTATGCTTATTGAGTTAATTTTTCTTTGAAGATCTGTTTGAAATACGGTTTAAAATCAATTTCAATACTTTGTTGAGAGTCCTCATTAATGACTGTTAATAGTATACTGGCACATTCTTTTTTATCTGCTGTAATTTCAAATTTTTTGACCCGTTTTAGGTCTAAAATTGATATCAATCTATTTGAAATACGTTGAGTTACTTGTATTTTAACTTCACCATAGGAAGGGGAAAGCTTAACAATAAAGTCCTCCTCTCCATTAGAGAATCGGTATGTGGTTTCATTATAATAGAATGGTAAGTCTTTTGAAGTAGTATCTAATAATGTTGGTTCACATTCAAATAAAGAAAGAAAGTCGTCCTCTTCTTGAAATTTAGGCATTTTACTATCACCCTTTTTATCACTATTTTAACATTTCTACTTCAACAAACCTGCCCCTCGTATATTATGTTTAACTCCTTAAATACCATTCTCTTTTTCATCTTT
>NZ_JALJRC010000066.1:0-7867 GCF_024519925.1 Cytobacillus sp. Bac17
CAAGAGGGCTCTTTTTTGTTCAAGTCCCGAAAATCCTTCTAACAGGAATGCTCCTTTTAAAATGTTTATTTATTTAATTACCAAATACTGTAGGGACAGGCTCTTGGTTTCAGATATCCAAATTCTATTGTACTTACCTGCTAAAATCGTGTTTCAATATAAAAATGAGTCCAAACCACTGAAATAATATTTGGGTATATCAATCTATATAAATTTGAAAAAATTTACCTGAATAATAATATTTTTATTTATCCGAGAGAAATGAGGTAGGAGAAAAGAAGAGAAGTGATCGAAAGAAATAAAAAAAAGCGGCCTATCCACTTATAAAGTGTAGGCCGCTTTTTTTCATTACACTAATATACTTGCTTGATTAATAGTATACATACTGAGCGCTAAAACGCCAATTCCGACTTTGGAGAACCAGGATTTATCAAAAAGACATCCTAAAATATACAATACTCCGCCACCAATAAGAAAAATAGCAGTCAAAACTAAATACAAATAAATCATCATGGGCATTTTTGGTTTCCTCCTATAATTTTTATAAAAAAAAGCACCCCTACCACAATTATTATTGTTAGTAGGGGTGCTCCCTTTTCATCTTATATAAATAAATTCTATCAAGGTATATTGGATATTTCTACTACTTTTTTTAAAATTTAATTAAAAAGCGAACATAAGCTGCTCTTTACTTACACCCTTATAATCAGTAGTTATAAGCTCCATTTTTTGTTCAATATCTTCCTCAATTTGTTGGAACATGCTGAGACGTTCTTTGCTTTTCCGTTCCTCTATAAATGCCTGGTTTCTTTTTATAATCTCACTCATGCGCTCTTTTTCATGCTTTGGTATTTTCGCATTAAATGGAGGGTTTGTCATCGTTCTATCAGGTTGAATCTCCCTGGCCATTGCGGCGACAATCTTTTTTTGAACCTCTAATGACAAAGACACCCACGGTTTACTTAACTCCTCTTCGAATGAATATATCTCGTGTTTCGCCAGATCCAGCGGATGAAAATACACATCAACAAACTCGCTGCCTTCTAAGAAGATGTTTTTAGGGCACGTAAACTCCCCTAGAAGGGAATCGCCGCAGTAAATTCTAGAGTCCACTTCAAGCTCAAAGTACTTGTTGATTCTGAGCTCTTTTGGGTCTGCATGCAAACCGATTACCGGCCTTGGAACATACAACATAGAAGGCTTATATAAAAAGGCCTGAATTGCCGCTGCACGTACCATAAGGTGCGATAGATCACTTGCTACCACATTTAAACTTTTGGATGGTAACACCATGGCTCCTGTTCCTACGCATGGTTCATAGACTAAATCTGTTAATGATTTATCATCATCACATTCTAGCATTCTATTCATTGTGAATTTAACGATATTATCACCAACTATTTAAGGATATCCTTGCCAACCCTTGAAATCACAACACTTTGTTCAATTTTCATAAGGAATTATACGAACAAAAAAAAAATCCCAAGGTATTATAGCTCAATTCATAAAGATTTTTGAATTTTAGGCAAGGATATAATTAAATATTATAATTAAGGCAAAGATATCCTTAATAAGTTATATCATATAAAACAGCAGGTGGAGTCATACCTATTAATTTAACTAACCCAACTAATACAGCCATCTCCTTTTTAAAAAGGTTTTTTACGTTCTGATTAACTTAATTATATTGATTGACTCTTTGGGATAAACCTAATTCCAAAATGGTTTCCTCCCACTTATCTCGATAAATTTTTTCAAAACCTGTTATAGTAAAAGGCAACTTACTATTTACTTTTCTAAAACTCGGATATATTCCGGAACGAAATAATTTAATAGTCTCTTCTCTTACTAATTCCATTCTTTCATTTTTTCTTTTTATACATACATCAGCTCTATACTTTCTATTTATTTCTTTTAACTGATCAATTAATTCAGGGAAGTATTTAATTAACGTAAAGTCTGAAACACCCAGTTGTTCTGCAATGTAAAGAATACTAATAGGTGCTTTTCTTTTGTGAGTAAGTTTAAGATATTCTTTCAAATCACTTTCTAGTTTTCTCACATCTACTCTTTTATACTTTCGTAATCTATTAATCTTTTTTTCATCTCTTACTTCTAATGAGAAATCAATATAGTTAGTAATCAATTCTCTCATTGAAATTTGATAGTATAAGCAAATATTAATAAAAGACTGTATAGTCAAGCCGTTCGAGTCTCCGCTAATATACCTGGAAATTTGTTTATCTGATATCCCAATGTTTTTTTCGAGATATTCCCGCTTGGGTGAAGGTATAATTTCATATAAACTTCTTAGGTTTTTTTGTATTATTTCTTTATTAAATGGATAATATTGCGAGGTGTTTTCCAGTAATTGACCAATTATGAAAACATTATCTAAATCTTTTTCAATTTTAACTTCAGCTGCCTCTCTCCCTAACCAGCTTTTACATTTTTGGCAATAGCCATTAATCATATTATATTGTAATGACTTTTGAATTGTATTTCAGTATGTACATTTATTTTCAAGCCTTATATGATGTATATGACAAATATCAACTAATTGAAAATTCCAAATTAACTTTTCATACACTGCGTCATTACTATCTTTCATTTCTTCTAGACAAATTGGGCACCAGTATTTATTTTCACTCAAAAGATAACATTTATTAATAATACCCTTATATGGAATCAGGGTTATATATTGCAAATCATTCCTTCCAGTTAATTTGTTAAGTATTTTACTATGCTTTTCCGCAGCAGTTGTAAGTCCATTAAATTTCGAAGTAGAAGTTTTATATATTGCTGATAGGTTTCTTCTCCGATATAATCCTTCTTTTTCAATCTCCTTAATTAAGATTTCATTAATCAGAGTATTAACATTAACACAATGTTCTTCAGACAACCTTGCTATGTAACTGGTTAAACTTTCAACTTCCATTGTTCCAATGTTAATTGGCGAGAGATTATACAAAACGCTTGTATCATTTTGGATATATACATTATCTTCCATTGCTTAAAACCCGCCTTATTTTGTTATTAATGATATTCAATTATTTTAATTTGCGTTCTCAAATTCTCCAAGTCCAACCTGATCTCGTTTTGGGTTTCTTTCACCCGGCTTTCTATTTCCAACCCTATTAGAAACATGTTCGTGTCCTATAGACTCTTCTTCTAAATTATTTAATCCAAGTTTTAAATAAATACTACTTTCCTTCGCCTTACTTTGCTTTAAGATCTTTTCTCCCTCAATAATCTCATCAGCAATTTTATCTACCTTATCTAAACTTAATGCAAATCTTTTATAATCTTCTAATAGCAGACACTTTTTTGCTGGGTCTTTTAAAAGGTTAAATTCTAAAGTTCGATTTAGCCATAATTTTAGGATTCCAACACAACCAGCAGAATGTATGAAAAAATATTCCCAATGATCTATTAATTGAAATTCCTCCTTTAAAGGCATATGTTTTTGGAACATCCAAAGTATGTTTTTAAAACTAATCCTATCCTCCTCAACCTCCGCTTTGTATCTTGGAAGGTGTACATCCATTCCCCTTCTTATTAATTGCCCCCCTAAATTCCGGAACTTTAATATGTCATAAGTTCCAATGAGTACAATTGGAACATTACTTTTTGATGCAAGGGATTTCAATGTTTCCATTTGATCTTTTAATTTTTTTGCATGAGCTATTCTTGTCATATGCTGTGCTTCATCAATTAAAAATACTTTTGGTTTTCTGTGTATTAATGCGTTTTCAAGAGATCTCCCATAAGTAGATCTACTATTATCTTTGGGTAAGATTCCTTTACTATTTACATAAATATTTTTTTTGAATTCAATCATGGGTTCCTTCAATTTTTCTAATGCCCTTATGTAAAAATCTTTCCAATCAAATTTACCATCGTCCGGAGAGATTACTTCCTCCCCAATTATGGGTATTAATCCCCTATCTTCATTCTTCTCTTCCTCTAATAATTCGTAAAAATACTTTAAAGTTTTATTAAAAATAGTTGATTTGCCTACACCTGTTGGTCCATAAACCAAGAGTATTTCATTTCTTTCACAGACCATTATATTATCTAATAATTCCTTAAATGCTTTATTCAAATGTGGATGAGCTACTGTGTATTCTTTAAAATAACTGATTCTATCTTCAACTGGTTTGTCTAAAAGATCACATGGGAAAAGTAGTTGATCCATTAGTAAAACTCCTCGTATACAACAAATTTAGTCTTTTTCTCATTACAATTTTTATTAGCGGGAACTGGTTCACCTTTTTTGTTTTCTTGATCAACTATTGAAAGATTCGTTGATGTCTTATTCTTTGAGACAAATTTTTTTGGTCTTGGATTGTTTGTTTGTCCTCCCTCAATGACCTGGAATACATTGTTCAACGCCTGGTCTCTTAAACGTTGTAATTCCAAAACTTCCTTAGCTTCGATAGATTCTAAAAAATTTACAATTAAATTTCCAGATATTTCTTTTTGTTCTCCTGTTATTTTCATCCTTTTTCTTAGTTCTTGAGTGGCAAGTTTAATTTCCTTTTCAGTTCTATTTTCAAACACATAAATATATTCAGACTGAAGCTTAATCCAATTTTTATTTACATATGCATAGGCATACCCTATGTTGTAAGGATCATATCTCACATGAACAGATTTTCTTTCTATTTCAGGATGTTCTAAAAAATCCGACCAATAATTAATATTATTTATTCTTACTCCTCGTCCCGGTTGTACAATCGCAGTTTTCTTTCTTGTAGATGGTAATGTTAACATTCTGAATGTTAAATCGTATTTAATCATAGTATGTTTTCTTTTACCTGTCTTATATAATCTGTTAATAAAGGTATTTCTAGGGCTATCTCCTAAGCTAGAATGTGCATATTGATCATAAACCTCATAGCACCACTGATGTAGGATTTCATAAAAGGATTCTAAAGTCCAAATTGCTTTATTCTTTGGATTAAAGTCCATTGTTACTTCTCTTATATTTTTCATGACTTGTGTGTTTCCCAATAAATTATCAATGAACATTGTATTTGTTGTTCCGAACAACCTCTCACAAACAGAGCCAAATTTTGGCTTTCCTCCTGGTCTCTTTTCTTTTCGTCCATTATATGTAGCAACCAGAGTATCAAAATAAACGCTATGAAATTCCTTTCCTCCATCAACAACTATGACTTTCGGAAACCTTGAATGCCTTCTAACACACTCCCGAATAACCATCATGCAAGAACGATAACTTGGTTCATCGAAAGTTAAATAAAACGCAAGAATTCTTCTTGAATATGCATCCATTAGAATTGTAAGCCACGGTCTTCCAAGATTCTTATTAGTTTCAGAGCAAACTAATTCAATATCTAATAATGTATGGTCAATATGACAGATATTAAATGGATAATCCCCATGTCTTGGTGCTGATAAATTCAATTCATAATAAAACTTTTCTGTTGAATAGGCTGCTTTCGGACCTCTTCTCTTTCTTATTTGATCATGAATTGGGCGTTTTTTGATCTCACTCCAAAAAGTTACAAAGCTTGGTGCTTCGAACCCCATGCACTTGCAAGCTTCTTCAAACTTTTTATATACAGAATACGCTTTTGGATTTCTTACATCTTCATATTTATCTTGAATATATTCTTCCATTAACGTTATTACCTCTGGTCTAAGTTTCCGAGACCTATTCCCTTGATTATGTCTAGCAGGAAGAAGTCCAACATATCCATTTCCTAACTTAATTTCAGCCTCCCTAAATTTCTTTTTCCAGTCTCTAAACGTTCTTGGTTTGACATTAAGTTCTTCTAAGCTTTCTCCGTTTAATGCACTAATTAAAATATTGTATTTTCTATTTGCTTCTTCCAACTCTGAAGGACTTGCCATCAGAAAGTACTGTAAAACATTATCATTTTCTGGTTGTTCTTCTTCATTAAAGCCTTTAATCGTTCCATTGTTTAAAAGCTTTGTAAAAGCTTCATGTGGTAACTCTAAAATATTTCCCTCATTTAAAATGGTAACTTTGAATTCAGTGATATTTAAAATAGTACAAAGATCCCCTCCCAATTCATTTGTTGACCTGGGTACATTTTAAAAGCGGAAGGATTAAATTCATCTTTTTTTTCTGACTTAGTTAAATTTACATAAGCAATTGCTACTTCATTACTAGAAAAAATGGGGAAATCACTAAAATCCGTGATTAAGTTGTTTTCTATATCTCCATAAACTTCATTGGTAGCAAGCAGCGTATATAAATCATCGGCATCGTAAATGTTGTCTAGAGAAATAAGTTCCTCAATTGTGGTACCCGGTTTTCTACCTATTAAAGTTTTAATCAGATTAATTTTTTGATCTTCTACTACTATATTTTCCGCAATTAGGTAGTCTTCCAAAAATCTTAAATTCCTTTGTAACGTCCAATTTATTTCTTTCGATGTACGTATCCTAAACGACAATCCATAATTATTAGAATAATCTTCTGCTGGAGGGCACCTCCAAACTCCATTCTCGTCTATCATGTACCTGCCCGGGTACTTTAAAATGAGTTTGCTCATTTCCTCTTCTGTTTTCCATTCTTCCCATCCTATCCAATCGTTTTCAATTACGAAAAAATCAGGGGTGTAAAGATGGCCCCGTCTTTTTCCCTTGTGTTGATAAACGATTTTAAAGGTAGAAGGTTGATCATAATACTCAACAACATCATTATTAAATTCCATTGTATAGATGGCCGCAAGTTCAAGTGTTCTACTTTCGAATTGTATAGTAAGCCCCATTTTTTTAGATGGATAAAAACCACTTACATTTTTGGCCTTACTGTGAACTTTTCGAACCGGATCAGAAGTTCTAATCCTATCTATTAAGGAAATAGTATTATCATCTAAACTCATTTTTTTATATAAATCATTTAGAGAATTCATTTCAAGATCCCCTTCATGGAAAAATAATATAAAAGCCCAGTTTTAATTTTTTCAGAGCCTTAATCTTAAATATAATACTTCTCTTTTAATTCTTTCCAAAATTTCGATACCTTCTCTTCTTTTACTAAGTATTTATCATTTAATAAGGACTCAACTTTTCTTCTACTTGGATATAGGTCATATTTTATTAACATACTAAAAGCTTCTTCCATTTTTTTCTTCATAAGTTTTGTCCTTTTTCTTTTTCCGCTAATTAAGAACTCTGAATAAATACCTTTGATAACCTCGCATTGTTTAGGATACTGCCTAGAAATTAGTCTTCTGTCACAATCACAAATTTTTGCTAGTCCGCTTATTGTCATTGGTATCTTTTCATTTATTACTTTTTCTAGTAACTTTTGAATTAAGAGATGATCTTTTTTCAGTCTTTTATTTTTTGAGCATTTTCTGTAGTCTAAATATTCAGCTTTATAACAAGCTTCTTCCTTCGATAAAAATTCCGTAATACTTAGATTAAGACACCTACAGATTTGTATTATAGAATCGATAGGTGGTATATTCTCTCCGTTTATCCAACATCTGAAAGTAGTTTTTGGAAAACCTAGCTTTTCCGCTGCTGTAGACAGTTTTCCTTCAAAGTTTCTACCTAAATAAAAATTTAAAGATTCAGAAATCTTATGTCGTTCGAGTTTTAAGTTCTTTTTTTTGTGGTTATAGGCCAACATATGAGCAATAAATTGCTCTCTATACAATTCATCAGAAATATTACTAATTAAATTCATTCCCAGCCAATTACCACATTTTGAGCAAAAACCCGGTCTAGCTTTACGGTCCAAAAAATACATATCTGAAGTACAAGTAGGACACTTATTTTCTAATTTGATCTTATGTATAAGACAGTTGTGAACGCTAGAATAAAGTTGACAGTTTTTGCTTGATAAGATTTTACACTTCTG
>NZ_JALJRC010000067.1:0-3351 GCF_024519925.1 Cytobacillus sp. Bac17
CAAAATGACTTTGACTTGGAAAGAGGGGTCTCATCAAGCCGTAAACACGTGGAGACGGCTAAATATAAGGCTCAAACGTTCCAAAGTATGGAGAAGGAAGCTCAAGAGAAGTACGAACGGACAATGGGTCATATCCAAGAGATTGACGACAAATCGAAATCGATTGCGAATATCGAAGCTAAAAAGGTTCTTGGGCTTGTTGGAATGAAGGAACAAGACTATAAAAGCCTAGTCGATTATGCGACTAACGGAGTGGCTTATCAGCTACAAGCAGAGAATCTGCAGAAAGAGTTGGAAAAGACTCAAAAAGAAGTTACGCAGCTGAAAGCTGATATGCAAATTGGACAAGATAAAATTCGCTATTACTACAAAGATATTGAAGAGAATTTAGACTCCTTAGCAGAGAAAAAAGCACTGCAAAAAGTGAAGCAAACAGACATTGTAAAGAACTATGGAGACTTGATAGAAAAGTACAATGGACTCGTTAATAAATATAATGACCAGTTGAAGGAGAAAAAGGAGTTAAAACAACAGGTGGACACTCTAAAAATTGAGAACCGCTCTTACCAAAATGAGAATCGGGAATTGAAATCAGAGAACGGAACATTGAAGGAAAAACTCACACAGATCAGTAAGGAGTTTTCAGCTTTTAAAGAGAAAATGGGGCATGTTCTTCATGCTCAACTTGACCGAGTAAAAACGTTCTTGAGGATGAATGATGTAGACCGAAGTACAATCAAGTTCCTGGATGATAAGCAAGATAAATTAGTCCAGGACTCTTTAGAAAAAATGGAGAAGCCACAAAGGCAAAAAGGGATGGAGATGGAACGTTGATGAAGGTGAAACAATTGGTTGAGAAGTTGGAGAAACTAGACCAAGAGGGAGAATTAATGCTTTTTATGAGGGATAGAAAGAGACCTCATTTAGGTTCTGGAACTCTTATTCCAATAAAAGATATTGGTGTTTTTACAAGTGTTGACCAAGATTCAAATGAGGGCAAATATGCTCTTGAAATAAAGAAAAGCGAGTAGTTATCTACTCGCTTTATTTTAAGTTTTCACGTTCTCTAAGGGCTTTAAATTTATCAAATTGGCTTTTGTATTCAAAGTCCTTGTTTTCCTTTTTGCTGACAAGGATTTTACCATCGTATTTAGCAAATTTCTTTTTGTCATTGCCATCTGTCCAAGCAAGGTCTTCGTTCACTACATAGACGTTTGATGTTCCCATTTTTAAAACATTTAAAAATCCATTCTCCTCTAAAAGCTTTACTGCTCTGTAAACTGTTGACCTTGATTTGCCAAAATAATCTTCAAAAACTGCATAAGAACAAGCTAAAGCATTTCTGTTATCCATGTGTTCCAAGATAAAAAATAATAAAGAACTTGCGAAGTTATGATTTGCCATTAACCATCTTAATTCTGGCATGTTGTCACGATAAAGCTGAATGAAATTATGATTTTTCTTTTTCTCTTCAAATTGCTCTTTGTCTTTGTTTTCTTGCTGTTCAAGATCAATAAGTCTTTGAAGCATTTGAAGTTGTTCAGGGGTTAATTCAACATTAATTTTTCTCTGCTCGTCCAATTTACGCACCTCTGCTGGCATAGAATCCTTCTCTCCCTTGTTATGTATCATCAGCTGTGATACCTATATGTATAATTTATGACACATCATAGGTCAAAAATGAACTATAGTCAAGCAAAAAATGACACATCTTAATTCAACCATGTGTCACAAGCTATGACACATATACGTGTCACAAGCTATGACACATTACCTTAACTAAAACATTGATATATCAACATTTTTTCTGTGTTCCCTTCTATATCTCCTAAAGGGCTTTTCTCCACGCAAGGTTCGGGTAGTATTTTTCGGACAGACCACCGAAAAATCTCCACCCTTTTCTCCTTGCATTCCGAAATTTTGGCGGTGCTGGACTATCGCCAAGCCGACGTACCTAAAACGAGGAATTCAGGAAATCGGCTTGCTCGAGCCATTGTACCGCCAAAACCGCCAGTGCTTCCGTTCATGAATTTTCCTCTTTTGCCTTATTGATCTACGCAATATGGGGGCTTCCCCCAAACCCCCTTGCCAGCCTCCACCCTAAAACAAGGGGAGAATTGATGGTCTTCGAATAAAAATCTTTGATATTTAGAAATCTAATTTTAAAGAAGGGAGTTGAGCTTTCATGAATAGTAACAGTAGCATTAATAAAAGTAATTTAAATTTATTAGCCGTAGTAGCACTAGGATTGACGACAATTTACACCGCAATATTAGCGACTCAATTAATGTCCACAAAACATAAAGTTGATTATTTATATTACAAAGAACATTTTCAAAAAAATAATAAGGGGAATAATAATTAATCGCTAAAACAATGAGAGGCGCCTAAAACAATGAGAGGCGCTCTAGAAGCGTCTTTTTTGCTTTTTAAGGGTTTTTACTAGGGGCAACCTCTTACAAAGGCGAGAGAGGCCCGTATGGCGTCTGTCAACGGTACCGGACCGAAGGGAGGATAAGGAGTTGATAGACTCACTTCACCAAGACCCTCTTGGTGTCTCAAAAGGCAACACCTTTTGAGCTGCCTACCGGCGAGGGAGCCCCTCAAGGATTGAGGGGGTGGGGAGTTCGATTAAGGGGGTCTGGGGAAGAGTTCCCCAGTGGGTTTGGGCAAAGCCCAAGGTTTGGCTTTTAGCGTCGCAGACCACATGAAACTTTGCGTGCAAAGTGTAGTGTGTTACACTTTCTATTAATCTATCGATTTTCAGAAAGGGTGCGTACCCCATGAGTTACTCCATTATCCGAATGCAGAAAATGAAATCAAATGCGATAAAAGGGATTCAATTTCACAACCAAAGAGAGAGGGAAAGTGAAACGAATCCCGACATCAATAAAGCCGATTCTCATCTGAATTATGACTTGATAAACGGTCAAAGGCAGATTGATTACAACGAGAAAATTAGCCAAGTAATTGAGGACAATGTGACCTCTGGAAAGAAGATTCGTAAAGATGCAGTTAAGCTGGCTGAATTCTTAATTACCTCTGACAAGGAATTCTTCGATAAAATTTCACCCAAAGAGCAGAAAAGGTATTTTGAAACGGCTCATGAGTTCCTTGCTGATCGATACGGTGAAAAGAATTTAATCTATGCGACTGTTCACTATGACGAGAAAACCCCTCACATGCACGTAGGCTTCGTTCCAGTAACGGAGGATGGCAGATTATCGGCTAAAGATTTCTTTGGCCAGAAAAAGCAACTGGTGAGCCTTCAGGACGATTTTAACAAGTACCTGAAGCAAAATGACTTTGACTTGGAAAGAGGGGTCTCATCAAGCCGTAAACACGTGGAGA
>NZ_JALJRC010000068.1:0-3167 GCF_024519925.1 Cytobacillus sp. Bac17
AGCCGAACAGACCCAAAACGAGGAACTCCGAGGGTCGGCTTGCTCTGACCATCATACCGCCAAAAACCGCCTGTTCATCCGTATGAAATATTCCTCTAGGCATAATTTCAGCTACGCAATAAGACCGTGGGGTCTCGCCCCCACACTGCGAGCCAGCCCCCATCCCCAAAACAAGGGGAAGGGAAAAGGTCAAAACCTTTAAGGGCATATAAACGCCTTAAAGGCGTCTCTGTTGCCTTTAAGGCAACGAAAGGTCTTTAGATAAGGGGCAACCTCTCACGAAGGCGAGAAGGGCCTCTTATGGCGTCTGTCAACGGTACCGGACCGTAGGGAGGATAAGGAGTTGACGGACTCACTGCACCAAGAGCCTATTGCAATTAACCGAATTCCCATTCGGTTTGCGCCTGCCGAAGGGGCATCCCTTCCAAGATTGGAAGGGTAGGGTTGGTTGATGTTTTTATGGCGATCCAACGTGCTTACGTTGGCTGGGTGGTGGGCGAGTAGCCCGCGGTCTTGTTCCCCCTTTAGGGGGCTAGGGGGCATTTTGCAAAGCAAAATCAAGCGGGAAATGGGTACCATTTCAGCAGCTTGCCAACCCTCTTGCATGAATGATATAATCGGAGCCAACACGACCGATTATGAATCATGCTGCCATTTGAAAAATGGCATTAGAGGGGAGGTCTTTTGAACTTTGGGAGAGAACCGTAAAGAGAATCGGCAGATTAAATTTAGGGTGAACGACGACGAATTTGAAAGACTTGAGCAGATGGCGAAAGAGTTTCAAATGAGTGTGCCAAACTTCTGCAAGAAGAAGGCACAAGGGGCGAGATTGCGACCACCGAAAATTGAGAGGGAGGGAGCATTCGAGATAGCCCGTCAATTACGAGCGCTAGGGAACAACGTGAATCAGATTAGCAGGCGAGCAAATGAGGGGTATGCGATTCCCAAAGGGGAATTACAGGGCGTTCAGAAGGAGTTGCAGGAGATATGGCGACAATTCAGCGAAGCAATACAAAAGTAGCCAGCCGACTGATCAACTACGCTGAGAAGCGTGCAGAGGTGCGTGAGGGCGTTGATTGCCCTGCTGAGTATGCTAAGGCTCAAATGAAGGCTACAAGGGAACTGTGGGGCAAAACAGAAGGTATACAGGCTCATCATATTATCCAATCGTTTAAGCCTGGAGAAGTCTCACCAGAAATGGCGAATGAGATAGGTCGTGACCTTGCGAGAGAGGTTGCGAAAGGGCATGAAGCGGTCGTTTACACGCATACGGACAAAGACCACGTACATAATCACATTGTCATCAACTCCGTTAATTATGAAAATGGCTCCAAGTATAACGCTTCTAAGGAATCTTTGTATCAAATTCGTGAAGCGAATGACCGTCTTTGTAAAGAACGTGGCTTATCTGTAGTTCAGGAAAAAAACGCTCCTACACGCTATACTCTTGCAGAAAAAGCCTTGCTCGAAAAAGGGGAAATCAGTTGGAAGGACGAATTACGTCAAGTAATCGACTTAGAAAAGAAAGACTCCAAGACGTATGAAGAATTCAAGCAGAATCTGACCGATAAATACGGTATAGAGGTCAAAGAACGTGGGAAAAACATCACGTTTACCCATCCCGATAATGGCAAGAAAGTACGTGGTTCTACGTTAGGAAATTCATATGACAAGGAGAGGTTAAAAGGTGAGTTTACAAGAGAAATTGAAAGCGAGAGAAAGCCAAGTCAAGAGCGAGGAAACACCGCTTTATCAAACGAACAATTACGAGGATCTGCAGAAAGCATATCAAGAGCTACAGAGCATAATTCAAAATCTGACGAAGGTCGAACAAGAACTTCTGGTCAGAATGACACCAGTCGAGGGCTATCTGTCAACGCTTCTGAAGGAGAGCATGCAAAAGGAAATCGCCATCACGGCAGAACTGGAACAAATCAACCGAGTCAGTCAGCACCTTCACAAGCAAGTGACTTCAATCCTGACGAATTCAACAAACGACTTGAAGAACGTAAGCGAGGGCTTAAAGAAGGACACCGACAACAGTATCAGCACTATCAATCAGTTGATAAAACGACTGGCGAGCGAATTGGACAAGAACAGGGCAACCATAGAGAACAAGCTGAACCAAATCGAGCAGAACAACAAAAACAGCGTGAACGAGCTGTCTCAAAGGACATCGAGCTTGGTCCAGAACGCTAGAAAAGGGATTTTAATCAATGATTGGTTGGACGTGGCAAAGTACGGTTTGGGGTCTCTTGCCTTTAACGTCCCTGTGTTAGCAGCACTCTATTATTTCTTCGTAAAATAAATAAAAAAGCCCTAATTTTGGGCTTTTTTTATTTTTCTTCTGTGTCTTTATCTTTGTTTCTTTGGTCATGATATTCAATTAAGACACTCAATCTATTATTTTTACCGCCTTTAAATAAGACATCAGGGTTAATTCTATAAGTACCAGAACGAACTAAGGTTAAAAAGTCACTTTCTTGTAATGCTTTCATTGTATCGGAAATTGTTTTTCTGCTGATCCCTAAGGCTTTCTCCATTTCTTGTTGGGTCATTAAAAAGTAATTTTCACTGTTGAGGTTATTCATAATGAAATTAAGGACTTTTATTTTTTTATTACCAATCAAGTCTAGTGATTGAATAATATGACCTAGCCATAACTTATGAAAATTAGCGTCTCTTTCTTCAACGTTTATGACATTCATTTCTTTTATTTCACCAGTATCTTGTTTTATGTAGGTTTCTGTTCCTATTACTTTTATTTTCTTTCTAGTAGTACTCACTAGATATCCTCCCACAACTTAATTACTTTAACCTTACTATACAATCTAAAATAATTTAAATCAACTATATTGTGTAAAAAAATTACACAATACAGAGTAGAAAATTACACAAAGCAGAGTAGAAAATTACACAAAGAAAAACCACTATAAAACTAGTAATATCAATGGTTTAACCCTATTTATCTATCAATTTCACTCTTATCTATATAAAAGGGGGCTATGCTCCGCACAAGGTTCGGGTAGTATTTTTTGAGAAACCCACTCAAAAAATCTCCACCCTTTTCCCCTTGTCCTCCGCATTTTTTGGCGGTGCTGGACTCTCGCCAAGCCGAACAGACCCAAAACGAGGAACTCCGAGGGTCGGCTTGCTCTGACCATCAT
>NZ_JALJRC010000069.1:0-2925 GCF_024519925.1 Cytobacillus sp. Bac17
AAAAGAAAATTTAAACGAATTAGAAACCTATGAAAAAGATTTTAAAAAAGCTATGAAAGAACAAAATGCTATTTTAGAAGTATCAAAGTATCCAGTAAAGGATACTGATGTCATTAAAGGAAATAAGGTAACGGAAGAAAACGTGGAGACCGTTTTGGCGTTAGACAACGCCCTTTCTTACAAAAGATTAATAGGGTATGGTGGTCTGCTGAAGGAAATCCATAAGGAATTGAATTTGGGAGATGCAGAGGACGGGGATCTCGTTAATATTTCTCAAGATGACGAAGTTGCAAACGGTACTTTTGATGTCATTGCTCGATGGCATATTGGATTAAAAAATTATGTGATTCAGAGGGGTTGATGTTGTTGACCCCTTCGAAATAAAAATGAGAAGGGCGCACTTATACATTGACACTTGTCAATGTGTGCTCAAACCATCCAAAAGCCCCTGCGGGTTAAACGGCAAAGCCGTTATTTAGTCGCCGAAGGGCGACCCCATTTTTTAGAACTGACAAGTGTCAGTGCATAAATGGGCACTGCGTTCTTTTCGGAACTTGTGAAACTGTCAAAATCTCAAAAAGGAGAACTGAAAAAATCATGAGTGAAATTCCAAAATTATTAACGATTGCAGACCTAACCACAAGATGGAAAATGCCAAGACAGAGCATTCACGAGAAGAAGAATGAAACGGATTTTCCAAAGCCGGTTCAGTTCGTTGCGAATGGTCGGACTGCTTTGTATTTGGAAAGTGATATTGAAGCCTACGAGAAAAAATATTCATGGATTACTTCTCCAGAAAAAAGACGAAACCGACAAAGATTTATTTGGTCTTTGATGAATCAATGATAAAATATTCTTACCAACTCATGAGGGGTTGGCTCTAGGAAACAGAGTAGACCTAACCAAAAAGTAGACCTTCCCTATCGCTCTTACCACAAGTTCAAGGGAGGTCTATTTTTTATTTGTTTAAGAAAAGGCTATTTTGCCATTCATATCGAATCTTTTGGTAGAGGTGATTCAATATGAAAAACGATTTATATTACTCTAGCAAAGATGTTGCAAAGCGACTTTCGATAGAGCCAGTCACCGTTAGAAAATACTCTCAAATGCTTGAAGAACAGGGATATACCTTTAAAAAAGACGATAAAAATTGGAGACAATATAGCGAGGATGATATTCATTTTTTGGAGTATATATGTCACCTGAAAGATATGGGGAAATCACTCGATGAGTCCATCCAGCACGTAGCAAGTTTGTTTCGCTCTCGTTTGAATATAGCGAATATCGATATTTCGCTACAACAGGAAGAGGAAAACCCGTTTTTGCAATTTATGAAAAGCCAGGAAGAGTTTAATAAAAAACTTCTGGAGCGAATGGATCAGCGAGATAAAAATTTAATGGCAGCCATTCGAGAATTACAAGATACAAAGAAACAGATTGCAGCTGCATCTCAAAAAAAGTGGTGGCAGTTTTGGAAGTAGACAAAAACAGTTCGGTAGATAGGTTCGTTTATATTGAGTGATTCCCTTTAGTAAACTCGATAGGTGTGCCCCACAGGGCGAATTTTCCCTGTGGGGTATGCCTTTCGGGTTTAAGGGAATGGAGGCTCGATGTCAACGGTTCTATGCTATCGTAATCGGATAGTCTGTTTTGTTTGAAGGGAGGCCCCTAGTGATGTCGGCAAGGAGATATAGCACAACGTGGAAAAAGATTTATGAACTTGGTTCCAGTGAAGATGAATTAAACCATGCTTATGCTCAAATGATTGCTACTGCAATTGATGTTCGTGTCAGGAAAGGGATAACTCAATCGGAACTAGCGAGTAGAAGTGGTTTGACAACAAGTATGATTTCAAAAATTGAAAGTCAAAATAGCGTGCCAACCATCAAAACCTTTTTGAAATATATGCGTGGTTTAGACTTGGATTGGGAGTTTGTTTATAAGCAAAAAAAGCCTTGATTTTAGGGCTTTTTTTATGGTTTTAGAACTCGTTGAAAACGAGTTCCTACTTCTCTTGATACCTTTAGAAACAACTAGTATTTTAAAAATAGGCTTGAAGCCTTGATATAACTAGCTTGAAGCTAGTTTTTTGTGGTAGACAGCAGAAAACCCCTGTGATAAGGTTGAAGTGACGAGCAACAACCAAATATTACAGGGGGCTTTCTATGCCTTCTAGGAAGGCGGTTTTCTATTATCATGTACCAAAATAATAACATTGAAACGTCCGAGAAATCAACTACCGAAATTTTGGTAGACAAAACGAAATCGGGCAAAGAGAGAGATTGGAAAGGCAAAAAGAAACGTTCGCTTTTAACAGCAGATCACTTCGAGGTTGCAGGATTACATAGCAAAGCTGAACGGATGAAAGATTGTGCCACGCAATTAGTTTTCAAACATACAGGAGAAGCGTTGAAACTATACCAAGCATGGTTCTGTAAAGTGAGGTTATGTCCTATGTGCAACTGGCGAAGGTCATTGAAAATTGCTTATCACAATAAGAGAATCGTAGAGACGGTCAATGAGCGCGAAAACGTTCGTTGGCTATTCCTAACCCTCACCGTCAAAAATACGGACGCTGAGAGTCTTTCTGAGACGATTTCAGCTATGTTTAAGGCTTTTAATGGGATGACCAGAAGGAAGGTCTTTAAAACGTCTGTAAGGGGCTATTTTCGAGCCTTAGAGGTCACAAAGAATCGAGACCCTGAAAGTGAGTCATTCGGAACCTATCATCCTCACTTTCATGTGTTGCTCTGTGTTCCTCCTAGCTATTTTGCAAAGAATTACATAAAGCAGTCAGAATGGACAAGCCTTTGGCAAAAAGCTATGAAGCTAGATTATAAGCCAATTGTTCATATTCAAAAAGTAAAACCAAAAGAAAATTTAAACGAATTAGAAACCTATGAAAAAGATTTTAAAAAAGCTATG
>NZ_JALJRC010000006.1:0-190688 GCF_024519925.1 Cytobacillus sp. Bac17
ACACTCGTCTTTTTCGTCGTTATTCTTCTCGATTAACTCCCATTTTCCTTCGACCTTCGTCTTTTTCGTCGTTATTTTTCTCGATTAACTACCATTTTTCCTTCGACACTCGTCTTTTTCGTCGTTATTCTTCTCGATTAACTCCCATTTTCCTTCGACCTTCGTCTTTTTCGTCGTTATTAGTTCTTGAATCATGTATTCCGCCATTCCCATGGAATCGTTACCAGGCGGCTGAATATTGAAATCCTCCTTTATCATGACAGAAAGCAAGAGGGACGCCACTAAAACATCACTCTTATCCCTTTTTCTGTATAAGCCCAAACCCAAGCCCGACCGGATCCACCAGATAGGCAAGATAGAAATCATCAAATTCCATTTTGTCCCTTACCACCGTTGCCCCATTTTCCGTTGCAAGAGAAATGGATTCGTCAATCGATTCCACTTCTATCTGAATACGGGTTCCATGAGGGTAATCTTTTGGCCCTTTACTGATGCCCCCATTTACAGCTTGATTTTGGTCATTCCCTGTCTTGACTGGCCAATATCCCCAATTCGGTTCTTCAATCTCCCATCCGAAAACATTGGAATAAAACTCAGCTGCTTTTTCCGGTTCCTGGCTGTTTAATTCAAATCCGGTTACTTTCGCCATTGGTCTCGCCTGCTTTCTTTGTCTAAATTTACCATTCCTAGTACCTTTTCCGCCAAAACATCATTTTCTTCCAGCCCAACCTTGTGACAAAGACATGCATGAACTCTTCTGAATTCCGGGAACATGCTTGTCATTACCTTCATAATTTCAGAGGGTTCCGGACTGCTGAACCATTCCTCCAGTAGTTTTAGCTGCCAGGTTTCCAGTTTGCTCCTTGTTCCCTGCAATCTGGCCCAGTCTCCAAAGGTATTTGGCTGCAGCCCTGCTTCCATATGCCATGCTGTTACTATGGATAACCGGAGATTGTCCAGGCAGTGCAGAGCATAATATATCTCCCCCCGGCTCACTCTTCTGTATATCTCATGTACATAGGCAAAAAATTTATTTCTCCAGCTTTCTACTTCCTCAAGAGCGGGATGGTAAGTTAAACCTTTTGACTTTTCCGATAATGCAAGCATTACTCCAGCCATATCATGAACAATCTTTATATTCTGAAGCCATACAGATGGCTGGAGCTGTTGGGAACGATAATAAAATGCATCTACTTTAATAAAATTAATATAGTGTGCAACTGTATGTGATGCGCGGGGATTATCTTCGAAGAATAATACATTTCCCCATTTTTTCGCCCTTTCCTTTTTATTAAGCCTATATTCCTCAAATACCTTATCATTCACGATAATCCGCAGATCAATGTCTGAAAATAAATCCGTACTGTTTTCTCCTATGGAACCGCCATAAAAAACAGATAATACATTTTGATCAAGTATCAAATCCTTTTCAATAGAATGCATGATTCTTTCTCTATGTCGCGGAAGTTCAGAATCTCTTCCTTTGTATTTAGCATATAATCCCATTCATACAAATCCGCCTCCAATATACTAAATTCTTTTAGACTTATCCGGCAGCAATTCCATTACCCCAAATTTCCTAAAAACATCGCCTTTACCTGGCAGAATCACTTGTATATCTTCCCCATAATCGCTCACCAGTTCCCTGCACATTCCCATGGGGAGACCACACGGGAATCAGACCCTTCACTGTTTGATAGTACGGCAATAATAGTCTCAAATTCCTGATCGCTTTCTGATATGGCTTTTCCAAGTACAATTGCTTCAGCACAGACAGCAGCTCTTCCAACATAAGCTTCAAGATTCACCGCAGTATAGACCTTGCCGGAATTGGTTCTGACTGGTGCGGCAACATGATGTTTTCCTTCCTGGTATAATTTCTTCATTAATTTATTTGCTGATTCTATCATTTCCATGTCATGTGTGTTCAGTATGCTCACCCTAAATTCCTGCTTTTTGCTTTTAAATTTTTCAGTCTTTTAAAGTCTTTGCTCAAGCATGATTGTTTAAAGCGCTTTGACTGCTTGAGGCTGTTAATGTCAGAGCGATTATCATAAGATAACTGAATATGAAAATAGTTAACATACTCGAGGATGGCAAAGATATAGATAAAGGCGGCAATAGTCAGTCCCTGAGGTGTTGATGGTTGCCACATATAATAATCTGCTATGAAGGCAGCAGGAATAATTATTATGATAGCAATGTTCCATTTTTTTATGGCCCTTAACTGTTTAATCAGCCTTATCGGTGCAGCAGCTGTATTTTCTTTTTTTAACCTCTTCCATTTTACAAACCAATAAATGGAGCCTTGAAGGAGTAAAAATTCCAGCAGCAGAAACGATGACCAGAAAGAAAAAAGTGAATATAAATGGAGATCAGGATAAGCATAATTCACCATATAACTAACAAAAACAAACATTATGAGACTCGTTGTTTCACCAGTAAAAAGATAGGAAAATCTCTTCAATATTCGATTCCTCACCAAAATTCCTCACTTCCGGGTAAAGAGTACCACTTATTAGTAATACGAATTTTCTAAAAAAAGGTTTCAAAAAAAAACTCCAGCCAAGGCGGCTGAAGATTTTTATTATACTGCTTTTTTAGGATATGGCCCGTATTTATTTGATCCAGGTTCACTATCCATTAGAGTAAAGATGAGGATTATAATCCCCCCGATTAAAGGAATCAAAGAAATTAGAATCCACCAGCCGCTTTTCCCGGTGTCGTGCAGCCTTCTGACAGTTACAGAAAGACTCGGAATTAACATAATCAGAGAGAAAAGAGTTGTAAGGACTCCAATGTCCTCTGTAATCTCCCATCCAAAAATCATCTCAATAATAGTTAAAATGATTGAGATGAGAAATGTAAACAAAATAAACATCCAATATTCTCTTCGTCTGGATCTTCCGCTGAAATTAAATGATTCTTTAACCACATTAATAAATGCATTCATGCTGTTTTCACCTCCGCTGTACACATCCATCTATTATATCAATAATAAAAACCCTTTTTCAGCAGGGGAAAATATGGATTTTATCGAAAATTGAATGTTCTCCCCCAAAAATGAAATAAAAAACTCCTGCCTCTAATTAACGGAGCAGGAGTCTTTTGTTCCTCACCTTAGCAGATATAAGGACTTGCACTGAATGATTTTTGCGGCATATTTCTATAGTGGTGATAAACATGAAAATACTGACAACACTTCGAGGTTTGATAAAGCACGAGGCAAAAAAATTGTTCGATAACAGAATGGCCAGGCATAAAGATAGGCTCCCAAACAGATAATGAGCTTCCGGCACAAGCAGGAAGCTTTAATTTCACCTAATAATATGCAAATCAAACACATAAAAATAGGGGGCATGATACCACTTTTACAGGAGAAATAATTCTTGACTGTAACCCAGTCGAAAAGAAGTGAAAAAATGACCCAGGCTGCTGTATAGAAGAAAAAAGAGGCTTGCTTTCTGGCATGAAATTTAAAAAAATAATCCCAAATGATGCTTTCAAGAGTCAGTTCAATGATACGGACTCCCAGCTACGCTTCCCCGCTTTTTAGCTTATATAGGCGAAAATATAAACTTAGCATTGCATCCGTTCTTAAGTTAATTAAAGCAATGACAACCCAGCTGACGTAAATTTCTATTTTCGATAAGAGCTTTTATCAGATTATTTGGCAAGGAAAGATAAGGAAACCAATACATACAATGAACCGCCTTTTATTGTTTCAATACTTTTGATGGAAAGAACTTTTCTGCTCTAATAAAATCATAAATTTATAAAATAAAACGAGAGACAGCAGAAGAAATGGATCTACCATAATCGAATACCATATTTTCCATGTACCATAATTAAAGTAACCCCAGGGTTCAGGAAGCAGAGCCGCCATTTCATAAAGGATAATTGCCGCAACAAAGAAAAACATATAAACCATTTTTTTAATAATCCCTTTTGAAAAAGGGTATCCGTTCAAAAAAATGATGTTTACCGGCGGAATTAAAAATAACCTCGGCAGCAAGCCTGCCCATTCAACACCTGGAGAAAAGTACCAATAATGATGATGTTTAAATTCAACAACTAAATCAAATAACATCTGAAAAGCTATTGTAAAAGTCCAGATTTGCAATACTTGGCTGGGAGTCATTTTTTTATTTATTTTGAAGGCAATCATATTAAAGGCGATTATTGAAGCTATAAGTAAGATCATAGTTATTCCTTATATCTCTTTCTCGAAAGTTTATATTATTATTATTTACTAATTCGGACGTCTGCTATGCAAAGGAGGCGAAGACAATTGACCTGATATGAAGAAGTACAAGTCCATCGGATTCGAGTCTGCTACGACACCCATGCCGGAAGGATAAATGTAAAAGAGAGCAAGCGGCCAATCTTATTGGCCAATTGCTCTCTTTTTCGTTATTATGCCCCCATTTTCACCATCATTTTCAGCTGCTTTCGAGCCCTGAAGATTCTGGTTTTTACAGTTGAAGGATTTAAATTAAGCATAGCCGCTATTTCCCTTTCCTTTAATCCCCGGTCTATTTTCAGCAAAAGAATATCTCTATAGCTGCCTGTCAGCTTCTTTACAGCCCCGGTGATTTCCTCAGCAGCAAAGCCGGATTCAACTTCCTGCTCGACATTCTGTTTTGTAGCAACACCGAGACATTCGAGCATGTCCTGCTCCATCGGCACAGCAGCCTTCCGCCTTTCTCTCCGAATAGCGTCCAGGGCAGTCCTTCGGGCAATGACAGACAGCCATGCCCCCGCTTTTTCTTCATCGATAATCGTTTCCGCTTTCTTCATGGCTTTAATAAAAGTTTCTTGAACGATATCCTCCGCAAGATAAGCGTCTCTTGTCATTGAGAAACATATATGATAAAGGCGTTTATAATGACACGTATACAGCTCGGTAATATCCATAATCCATCCTCTTCCCTTACTCCTCTATATTCAGTGAAATGCTCACCTTGAACAAGTCACCATCTGTATCTATTTCAAGATTTCCATCATGAAGATCAATAATCGATTTGGCTATGGCAAGCCCCAGGCCTGAACCATCTGTATGCCTTGATTTATCTCCTCGTTTGAAACGCTCGAACAGTTCTTCGCTTTGATCGTCCAATTCATATTTAGAAACATTTTTAAACGTTATAACTGCCTGGCCTTTCACTTTCGCTATCGCAATATAGACCCTTGAGTTTTCCAATGAGTATTTCAGTATATTGCCAATTAAATTATCAAAGACTCGCCAGAGCTTTTGGCCATCTACGAATGCGATTGCCGGATGATCAGGTTTGGTTACTCTGAAATGCAGATTGGATTCATTAATAGCGTTATTATGCTCCGCGAGAGCCTGCTGCAGCAGCTGGATAAGATCCACTCTTTCCTTCCGGAGCTCAATATTGCCGCTAGCCATTTTCGAGACTTCGAATAAATCATCAATCAAAACCTTTAGACGTTTAGACTTCCGGTCAATGATTTCAAGGTAGGCAGAGCGATCGTCCTCAGAAACCTCACCTGACTTCAGCAGCTCCGTGTACGTAATAATGGAAGTTAATGGTGTTCTTAGATCGTGACTGACATTTGTTATCAGCTCCGTTTTCAGCCTTTCGCTTTTTGCCTGCTCGCTAAGGGAAGTTTTGACGCCCTGCTTCAATACATTAATATTTCCTGCGAGTGAAGCCAGAACACCTTTTCCTTTAATCGGCAAGTCCTGGCCCATGTGACCCGTTGCCAATTCATTTGCGGTCTCAACAATTCGGTTGAAATAGCCTAAGCGCCTGATTAGTGCCATAACCAGCGGAATACCTGCAAACGCTAAGAGCATTACATAAAACAGGGCAAATAGCGGATGGAAGAACATGACAATTGAACCCATTCCCATTCCAAAGATGATTATTAGAACAACAAACAGCTGCGTTCCTGTACTCCGGTTTAAAAAGGCTTCCTGCAGGCTGGTTTTCAAACCGCCAGCCGTTCTATAAACCAGACTCTTTTTCAAAACTGCCTTTGCGTTTTCCAAGTCCTTAAATTCACCCGCGATATATTTGAGCTGAACAATTGTCAGACCGCATAGAACAGATGCTCCAAGTAGCACAATAATCAATTCAATAACACGCGGCAGGATATTGTAGGAGTCTATTAGAAAATCATTTATCAGAAAAAGAGCTAAACTGCTCCCTATTACTGTCAATCCCAAGAAGATTATTCTTAAATCAATAGGGAGCTTATTATATAAAGGCTCCCACCTTTTGATTTCAGCAGACAGGGCCTTTGACCTTCTGCCAGCAATCAATGCAGCGATAACAGCCAAAACCGCTGAGCCGCCATAGATTAATAATACAATCTGCTTTTGTTTGAAAAGATTATTTTGGTCAATGAACATATTTGAATCAGGAAGATTTTTAGCCAGGCCAATTTGTCCTTTGAAGTAGCCTGATTGCGATTCTACCAGCGACTGTTCAAACCCCTCATACCCCCCCATAATAATATGAAGGAAGTAATTTTTGTCCATGGTGTAATCGGTATGATAAACCATCTCTTTTTTCATTACTTCATCCGGAGACTCATTTTTGGATTTGGACAAAGTTAAATTGGTGTATACTTCACCAGTGGAAGTGTCCTCAAAATAATAAGTAAATGAATCCTCATAAAAGTCATACTGATCCCGCAATTGTTCTTTTTCCTTGAAAAACTCTTCTATTTTTTCTTCTTTTTCTTTTATCACTTTGGGGCGTACGTGTTCATCGCTCTCAAAGTTCTTCGTAATATCCTCGATTCTTTTGTTCATCTGATCGGTTAAAGCCTTGGCAAATTCATTATTTTCAGTGTCCTTTGCCTCTTGGATTCTATATTCATATTGGCTTCTAATATTATCTATTTGTTCAGGCAGAGTCCCATAACGATAGCGATGTTCATGGATGTCCTCTTCCGACACCTCGATGGCTTCCTTAGCTTTTTCGAGGGTAAGGTTATTCAGTTCGAACATTTCCAGGTATCCGGCATATTGATCCAAATCACTTCTAAACTGATTTGTGTGAAAATAGTCCGGGTTTGCATATTCCCTTCCGTTTATTAGAACAGACAAAACGCCGCTCGCTCCGTAAGCAAATAAAACCGTTATCATCGCAATGATGAATTTATTTTTCCATCTTGTATCCAATTCCCCATACCACCTTTAAATATCTCGGATTTTTCGGGTCGATTTCAATCTTTTCACGGATTTTCCGAATATGGACTGCCACCGTATTTTCTGCGTTATAGTACGGCTCGTTCCATACCCGTTCATAAATTTCATTAATGGAAAAAACGCGTCCGGCATTCGTCATTAAAAGTTCCACAATTTTATACTCGATCGGAGTCATTTTCACTGGCTCTCCATTAACACTCACTTCTTTTGCTTCCTTATCCAGCATGAGACCGTTCAGATCAATCACTTTTTTGACTCCTTCAAACGTTCCGAATGTCACATATCTTCTCAGCTGTGATTTCACACGGGCAACCAATTCCATAGGATTGAAAGGCTTGGTCACATAATCATCAGCTCCAACCTGCAGCCCCAGGATTTTATCTGTATCCTCTGTTTTGGCACTCAGAATAATAATCGGGATGTTTTTCTTTTCGCGAATTTTATATGTAGCTGAAATGCCATCCAGCTTTGGCATCATGACATCCAAAATAATCAGATGCACCTGATTCTCATTCAATATCTCCAGAGCTTCGATTCCATCTTTCGCTTTTAATACAGTAATGCCTTCATTTTTAAGATAAATTTCTATAGCATCTCTTATCTCTTTTTCATCATCTACAACGAGTACATAATAGTTATCCATAATCCCCCTGCTTTCAAGGTGCTCTTTTCATATTTTTATACTAAACGCAAAATCTTAACATTAATGTAATAGAAATCTTAAGAATTTCTTAAGATTGAATCTGCATTTCTTAAGTTTTACATCCCTTCTATTTTATAATGGATGGAAATGGAAATATAGACTTGTAATGGTAAGTCATAAAAAAGCACCATCCGCCAGCTGTCCCAGCTGGTGAATGGTGCAAAAAGTGATTTAGAAATGTCATTTATTCTGTAAGAAGACTGCTCTCAATACGAACGGACGGGCGAAACAAGCTGAATATAAGATTCGCCGCTGACAGGCTTGATTATAACCGGCTTCATTGAACCGCTGAAGCTTAAAAGTACATGCTCTTCCTGAATAGCTTTTAGGGCATCCATTAAAAAGTTCCCATCAAGTGATATGGATAGTTCCCGCTCGCCGGTGATTTCTAACAGAGGCTGTGTTTCTTCAATTTTTCCAATGGCAGAGGAAACTGAAGATATTTTTAATGCCCCTTCTTTTATCTCCAGGAGGACATTGTTATTCTTCCATTCGAGGGCAAACAGGCAGGCACGGTCAATTCCCTTTAATAGTTTTTTTGCGTCCAGTTTTATAACTGTTTTCGCTTCATTCGGGATGAGTCCAGTTACATCAGGATACTTGCCTTCAATAAGCCGTGAACAGAGCATGATCGATTTTGTTTTGAAAACTAAATAGCTCTCTGATGAGAAGATTTGTACTTCACTTTCTTCCTGATGAGCCAATAGCTTTAAAAGTTCCTTTAGGCTCGAGCCTGGAACAATGAAAGACCCTTTGGAGGCAGAAGCGATACTTGTCTGCAGAAACGCTAAACGATGTGAGTCAGTTGCCGCACACGAAAAGTGATTTTCTTTAACAATCATATGCACTCCTGTGAGCACCGGCCTTGTATCATTCTTCGAAGCTGCAAACACGGTCTGCTTTATTATTGCTGATAATTTTACAGAAGAAATTTGGATCTCGTGCGAATTATCAAATTCAGGAAGTTTTGGATACTGTTCGGCTGGAAAACCATTTATGTATGTGATAATTTCATCTGATATGATTGTCACGTTATGCTTTTCATTCACTTTGATATGTATGTCACCCGGCAGCTTTTTAATTAGCTCTGTCATGTATCTGGATGTTACTACAACACTGCCAGTCTTTACTATTTCCAGTTCAGCCCCTTCATCAGCAGCAGGAATGACTTTTTCAATCACAATATCAGAGTTGCTTCCAGTGAGTCTTAAATGGTTCTCACAAGCAGTCAGCTTTATCCCGGTTAAAATCGGAAAAGGTGTCTTGGCAGAAATTGCACTGCTTACTTCTCCAACGGCTTTATTAAAATATTCATTCTTAATTTTAAACTCCATTCATACCCCACCTAATTTTATCGATAGGATATTCTTTCGACAAAATTCCTGAAAATTCCTTTTACCTTATCAGCATAACTTTGTTTGAACAGCTCCAAGGGAATAAGTTTATCAGCTTTTACGGCATGGAGGATTTGCCTTATCACTTTGGCATCGCGAAGTGCCTCGTCTTTTAAGCGATTAAGGTTTGACAGGTTCACCAAGCTATCGGCAATTTCCTCTTCCTGAAGGTTTAAAAAGCCCCCTCTTATTTGAGCAATAAAAGGGAATAAGATGACTGATGGTTTGTACTGCTGGTAAAGTTATAGATACCAGTTGTATGGGTCAGGTTTACGTCCAAGCCCGTTTCTTCTTTTACTTCTCTTCAGGCAGCCGCAAGGATATCTTCCCCTTTTTCAACACGGCCGGACGGGAAATTCCATTTATTCTTTACCATGGGTTTATTCTCTTTTATCATCAGCACTTTGCCTTCCTGTAGAATTGATGTGCTGGCAGCAAGCACGATTTCGTTCTGTGTCATTCGGTATCTCTTCTTTCCTATTAATTCACCCAGTGCTGAGGTCTCTGTAAACCCTTTGGCAGCTTCGTATACATGTCCCCTTTTGCTGAATTAACCTGAGCCTGTGTAAGAAAAATACTTCCCATTAGATTAGCTCCGCTTAAATTCGCGTCCCTCAAGTCTGCACCAATAAGATCCGTATATCTCAAGTCAGCTTTGCGCAGGTCAGCAGCAATAAACAGGGAACCTCTTAAATTTGCTCCGCACAACACCTCACCGCTTAATCTGGCTCCGATAAAATCTCTCCGGCCGCTATATTTTTTCGCGGATTTTTGATTCAATCCTGAATTCTTCCTGACAAGCTCACTGGCTTTCAGAAGCAGCTTATTAACTTCACCCCTATGTGACTGGACATCAGTACCCATAATCACACCCGGTTCCATATTAGTTAAATCCTCTGTTTTGTCCAAAATTTCTCTGACTTCACCATGAATAGGCCTAGCGGCTTCCAAATATAGAATTTCTGTTAAGTAGAAAAGCATTTCATGAAGCTGATGCATAATGGGAAACACATCAAACATCTCTTTCTTAAGTCCGGGATGTGTGCGCCAGTCTCTATTCATAAAAGTGTTTTGGGATACTTTTTGGCCTGCTCCAAAGCATTCAAATGAAGTGCATCCTCTGAAGCCTTTTCCCCTTAGGTCTGCATGTATCTGACAGCGAAAATCAGCTTGCAGATTGGGACATGGATTACCTGCTTCCTTATCAAAAGCAAAGTCAGCAGATTTTGCATATGGGAGGGCCACACAGCAAAGCCCAAAACAATTTTCACAATCGGGTATTAAATAACTCATCTGTTTAGGCAAAACGCGCACTTCCTATCGTTCATAGTACAGGAAAGATTTCAGCAATATTTTTTCAGTTGTTACTGTTCTTGACTTTCCTGCCGGTAATGTTTATTCTTTCTGCAAATGGAAATTATTCTTAATATCTCATTATAAAGGAGTGACTTCATGTCCAGGAATAAATATAAAGAAAAGGCAATGAGTGCCGTAGGCAAGCTAAAAGCCAGCCTTAAAGGAAGGCTTTATGAAATGGCAGAGATTCCTTCAGTTTCTGTTAAGCAGCTGTCAGAATTCATCCAGCAGCATCCCGATACGCAAATAACAAAGAAAGAACTCCTTGGAAACACCTACACTTTCTATCGTCTAAATGCGAATGATGACTTTCTGTATATGGAAACAATTAATGAAAGGATTCTTCAATTGGATGGATCCTCACACGGAAAAAGATTTGTCTCTTATCGATCTTATCGGGATTCCCATAACTTGAATACTCCAATGAGGATAACGTAACGGCCTTCAGTCAAGTGAGCTTCACATCAAGGGAAGCTCACTTATTTTTAATTGCTGCCGATTGGCTTATAAGATATTTTGACAGTTTAATAGTCTCCTCAATTCGATCACGCTTACTTGTATAATGTCTATTTTCCTCACCTCTGCGAATATTGTTGGCATCCACTATGATTGGGTGCCATTTTTCCGGCAAATGCTTTAAGGAGTACTCCCCAGCCCCTTGCTTAGAGATAATATCCTTCTCTCTCAATGTGTAAAACTGACGCAAAATGCCGAGCACCGTCCATTCAACTTCTTTATCAATCGCAGAGTCGGCTGTTTGTGTAAGTTCATCAATCGATTCCTCGTATGACTGGATTCGATTTGCCCAATATGTATTCATGTTCTCATAAGTGTACGAAACCAAATCATTGGCATTTATCTCTATAACCGGAACATCCCCATAAATGACAATACCATTCTTCTTTAAAAGCCACCAGGTGACTGGATTCAGAAAATGCCCATAATTCATTATCCCGTTATTATAGTAGAAACATTCACAAAGCGTTCCCAGGTCATTTTGAGTTAAATAAACCCCATCCATCTCAGGAAACTGATATTTGTCTGCTAGTATCCTATGGATTTCCTTAGCTTTTTTTAATTCTGATTCAGTTAAACCGCTTTGTGTAACCGCAATAAAATCAATATCGCTTGATCCTTCCACAAAAGCATTCAGTGCAAGCGACCCGTGCAAATAAAGGCCTTCAAGCTGATTGGGCATATATTCATTTACTAGATCTATGTACTCATTTAATAAATCATTAACCACTATTGGAAGTTCTCGCATTCACACTTCTCCCCTAACTTCTAATAGAAAAAGCCTTCTCATATCATTTTCAAACTCAGCATTCATCTTTACTATATCGGTTTGTCCCACATTATGGTACCAGTATCGATATTATTAAGTTTACTAAAAAAATGAATTTTTTCAAAAAAAGTAACGTATTAAATAAAAGGTTAGAATTTTGCATGATGCTGATATCCAACTTGTCATGAAAGCGAGGAAAACGAATGACTGTGTTAGAAGTAAGAAATCTGCAAAAGTCCTTTGGCCAAATAAAGGCTGTCCAGGATATAAGTTTCTCGGTTAATGCCGGGGAAGTCTTCACTATTATCGGTCCAAACGGAGCTGGCAAAACAACTACACTGGAAATGATTGAGGGCCTTGTTTCACCCGATAACGGTGAAATCCATTTTGGCGACCTCGATTGGAATAAGCATGCAGTTTCAATAAAGAAGAAAATTGGCGTCCAGCCACAGTCAAGTGCCATGTTTGATTTATTAACACCAGAAGAAAACCTGAACCTTTTTGCATCCTTTTACGACCATGCACGGCCAGCCAAAGAAATCCTGGAAATAGTCAATCTTACGGAGCACCGGAACAATCATGTAAAAAAACTTTCAGGCGGTCAGAGGCAAAGACTTGCCATTGGACTGGCGCTGATTAGTGACCCTGAAATCATTTTTCTGGATGAACCGACTACCGGCCTTGATCCCCAGGCCAGAAGAAATATTTGGGATATCATTCTTCACCTTAAAGAACTAGGCAAAACAACCATTCTTACCACTCATTACATGGAAGAAGCAGAGAAATTAAGTGATCGTGTATGCATCGTGGATCAGGGGAATGTGATCACACTTGACTCCCCTTCCGCACTCATAGAGAAGCTTACAGATGAACGGGAAATAAGGTTGAGTTTTCTTGATGGCGTAAGTGCTGCAGAGGATGCTGATATGTTCTCGAAGGATCTGGAATCTGTATCCAAAACGGAACGGGAAGGGGCAACTCTAAAAATATGGGCAGCAAAGCCTGAAGAAACCCTTTTGGACTTATTTAAGTTTACAAAAGAAAAATCATTCGGGGTGGAACAGGTCTCTATACGGGAAATGAGCCTGGAAGATGTGTTTATTGCGTTTACCGGCAAAGAATGGAGGGATTAAGATTAATAGATACCATCAATTTAAAATGATGTTTTTGGCACAGCTGAAATTAACTCTTCGCGAAAAACAGGCATGGTTCTGGGGCATCTTTTTCCCGGTTATTCTAATGGTTATCTTCATGGTCATCTTCAGCGGAAATTCAGATGAAGAGTTTAAAACCGAAGTGGCTGTTGTGGATCCAAGCCCGAATCCAGCTTCAGAGATGATGCTTTCTCAAATCAGCGGACTTCCCGTTTTGGAAGTCAAATCAGGAAAGCCTGTCACGAGGGATAAAGCGGAGGAATGGGTAAAAGATCAGGAAGTGGATGCCGCCATCATCCTGCCGGAGTCGGCAGAGGCTTCCTCTGTTTTCCTTGTAATAAACAAAGAAAATGAACAGGGTGCCGCAGCCCAGGCAGTATCCGGCATTCTGGATAAGTTTGTCCAGCAGGCCAATTTAATGGCTGCAGGTGCTTCTCCGAAATATGATTTGCAATATGAATCGATAACCTCCGGCACCAATGAATTGGATTATACAGATTTCCTATTAACTGGGATGATTGCTTTATCCATTGCCCAGGGAGGGATGTTTGGCATGGTGGACCTGGTGGATATGCGCAGAAAGGGATTAATCAAAAGGCTGCGGATGACACCGGCCAATATGGGCATCTTCGGATTAAGTGATATGGTTATGAGGCTGTTGTTCAGTATTGTGCAGATCATCCTGCTTTCATTAATAGGTGTCCTCGTATTTGGCGCCAATCTTTATATTAATCCTATTACCTTGATTATCGTATTCCTGATCGGTGCTTTATCCTTTAATGCACTTGGCTACTTCTTCTCATCTTTCAGCAAAACAACAGAAGCTTATATGGGAGTAGCCAATATCTGCAGTTTTCTCATGATGTTTTTAAGCGGAGTGTTCTTCCCTATTGAAACGATGCCTGAATGGATCCAGCCAATATCCAGCATCCTGCCGCTAACCTATTTTGCTGAAGGCTTAAGGGAAAGCATGGTGTATGAAACCGGCATTGCTACAGCAGCACTTTGGGCAGGAATTGGCGTGATGGTGATATGGGGAGCCGTTACTTTTCTTTTGGGGTCCTTGCTTTATAAGAGAAAAGCGATTGCTGCTGACAGATAATGAAAGAAGTGCCAGCTGCCAAAATCGGCCATCTGGCCTTCTTCATTATTTTTTTGGAAGTATAAAAAATTCATTAAAATTGAAAAAGGATGAAATCATTTTGATTTCATCCCAGAAAAGCTTTCTTATAAATTTTCAAAAAACACTCTGATTACATCGGCTCCCCCAATGAAGGTTCCCAGCGAACTGCCCAGATTGGACAGGACAACAATCAATAAAATCCGGCTCACTTTGTTTCTCCAGAATCCTTTAACACTGAAGACATCTTCAGATAAGGTTTCAAAATCCCTTACATTCGGACGCCTTATATAAGCCTGAGTCAGTCCGGCAAACCAGCCTGCTGCAAGAAGGGGATTCAATGATGTAATTGGCGCTGCAACAAAGGCAGTTAAAATGGTGAGCGGATGTCCCATTGCAATGGCAGCCCCCAGCGCCGACAAGGAGCCATTCCAAATAATCCAGCTGATAGTCTGCGCAAGACCCGCAGAAGGATTTGCGAAGAATGTATAGGCGATTATGGCTAAAATGAACACCGGAATACTCCAGCCAATTATCTTTGGAACATTGGATTTTGGAGGGCGCTCAGTCAATTTGGCCATGTCCTGTTCTTTTTTGATTTCCTCTTTGATCCCCGGTACATGGGCTGCCCCAAGCACCGCTACTATTTTTTCTCCTGGTGCATCTTTAATTTTTTGTGCCAGGTACTGATCCCGTTCGTCAATGAGCGGTTTCTTTAATCGCGGAAAACTATCTGTAAATTCATTTAGAATCGCATTTATCGTATCCTGATTTTTCATTTTCTCAAGTTCTTCTTCAGTTATCGTATCCTTGCTGAAAATACTTGCTACTACTTGACTAAGAAGCAGGGATTTTCCTTTTAATCCGAGGTTACCCCAAATCCTTGCAAAGGTAATCTGGATATTCCGGTCGGCCAGAACAAGCTTTGCCCCGGCAGCCTTTGCTGATTCAATTCCCTGAATCATTTCCTGGCCGGCTTTAATGCCGAATTGGTCAGCCATGCGGTTTTGAAAGGATGAAATCGCCAGATTCATTAAAAGCAGTGATGCCTTCTTCTCCTTAATTACCTGGATGATATCCATTTCCTTCCACTTGCTGCCTTCTGTAATCGATTGATATCTCTGTTCATCCAATTCCACACAAACAGAGTCAGGCTGTTCAGCCTCTATGACTTCCTTCACTTGTTCCGCACTGTGCTTTGAAACATGTGCTGTTCCTATCAGTATGTATTCCTTGCCGTCTAAATGAATCCTCGTTATGTTTTCCTCTGACATAAATACCTTCCTTAGATACAAATTCTATTTTGTATGCTTATAGCTCAATGTATTGTTCATTATACCATGAACTTTTTTAAGTATGCCCAGGATAATGAACTCTGAGGGGAATTTAGCCCTAAATAACAAAATAATCTATTAACCCCTAAACAGAACAAATGTTTTGATATAATATAAGAATGCATGAAAAAAATGCAAATATATTATAAAGGTGGAAATTATATTGAATGGTACCGCCCATGCAGCTATTGGAGCAGCAGCAGGATACGTGGTTGCGAACACTGTTCATGCCAGCCCATCCACAACTCTATTATTAGTAGGACTCGGCAGCGTTTCTGGATTAATTCCGGACCTCGACATTGATGGAAAACTTCGTGACCGGCTTACACTTTCACATGAAGTCGTTCGGACAGTTGCACAAATCATAGGAATTTTAATGATCATCTATAGCTTCTATGAAGGCTCGCCGAAAGAGAAATGGCTGGGAATCGCTATAGGGATCAGTATGACTGCCATTTCTGCGAAAATCAGGCAAAAGCATATGCTGACCATTACCGGAATTGGCGTCCTGGCGGGAGGCATCTCTTTGCAGGAACTTTGGCTGATATTATTTGGGGTTTATATATTAATAGCTTCCTTCGTTTCCCACCGCAGTTATACTCATTCCATCCTGGGTGTTATTTTTTTTGGATTCATCTCTGCGAAATTTGAAGCATCACTTGGCATAGAGGGTGTATTCTATACATGCCTTGCGGGTTATATAAGTCATTTGATAGCCGATTTTAAATTGCTTCCATTTAATAAAAGGGGCATAAAGCTCTTTCTCCCGATTTCGTCGAAAGAGATCTAAGACAGACAACCGCTCAGAATTTGAGCGGTTAGTTTTTGACTGGAATGTATACTTCTACATCCTCATCCTCATTTTCAACCGGATAATAAACTTCCAAAATATAATGATCAGCGGAATCCTGCGTATTGCCCTGCTCCTTAATCCAATTGTTAAGACGCGCATACAGGCCGCCCATGTCAGCTCCCTTTCCTCTGATTGATGCATAAGTATGCTGTACCTCTATATATTCCATCCCATCTGGCAGCGTATCAGGTTTCTCATGAACTAAGTAACCGACAAAAAATATTCCCTCTAAGTGGTCTTCCCCTCTTTTAGGTTCATAAATGGTCACTTCCAGTCCGCTGCTATGCTGTACAAGATGGCCATGCTTCAAGAAGCTCTGAGCTGCTTCAGGCACCAAGCCGGCATAATCCTTAAAAAGACCCTTGTTCTTTATGACTACTGCTTTAAACTCCTTTGAAACAACTTTACACATAGGAATCCCTCCAAACTTTTAATACTAAGAGTTTCTCTAACTATTGGAAAATTCCTCCTTTAATCTGATAGATTAAGAAGGCTTTTTCTCATAGATTGTTGTTGTTGTCTATGAATTCTGCCCGTTGATTTCAGCACGGGGCACTTGCTTTCCGCAGGGCGTGCGGTGATCCCGCAGGACATTGAATAAACTCCTCGAATCAACACCGCACGAAGGAAATGCATCAGCATTTTCGAGATCAAGTGCCCACAGCGAAGATCAACTCAGCAAATTAAACTAAGTAATTAAAAACAACCCAAATATACGACAGCCAAAAAAAAGACGCGCCTCAAGAGTCGCGTCTTCCATACTAACCTTTAAATGACAAACCATTGTCCGCCATTGCCTTGCGAAGTTTTTCCATGGCATCCGGTCCCATTCCGTGAAGTTCCAGCAATCCTGCTTCAGTGGCAGCGGCTAGCTGTTCCAGTGAAAAATAGCCTGCCCCTTCAAGTGCACGTACTGCTGGCTTTGCCAGCTTTTCAGGGAATCTGCTCCCCTTTAGATTATTTTCTGGCATGGGGTCTCTCCTTTTAGATCATTAATATTTCGCGTATATCTTCTTCCGTCAGTCTTCCGGCTGCACTTTCATTCGAATCGATGATTTCTTCAATTAAATTTTTCTTTTTATCCTGAAGTTCATTCATCTTCTCTTCGATGGTGCCTCTCGACAATAATTTTATTACCTGGACGGTATTTTTCTGTCCTATGCGATGAGCCCGATCGGCTGCCTGTTCCTCAACGGCGGGGTTCCACCACAAATCATATAAGATGACTGTATCTGCACCAGTCAAATTTAGTCCCGTACCGCCTGCCTTCAATGAAATCAGGAAAAAATCGCGTTCTCCCTCATTAAATCGGCGGCAGATTTCCACCCTTTCCGCGGAAGGTATCTGTCCATCAAGGTAGAAAAACGGCAGATCCAGAAGGGCAAGTTCTCGGCCAATAAGATCAAGCATTTTAGTGAACTGCGAAAAAATAAGTACTCTTCTTCCAGACAATCTGGATTCTTCGATAATTCTCTTGAGCTGTTCAAATTTTGCTGAACTCCCTTTATATCCATCCACAAATAAAGCAGGGTGGCAGCAAATTTGACGGAGCCGTGTCAAACCAGCAAGGATTCTTATGCGGTTTTTTCTGAGTGTATCTTTATTTAAATGCTTTAAGGTATCTTCTCTCAGTTTTGCCAGGTAAGCTGCATAAAGCTTCTTCTGATCCGGCAGCAATTCAGCAGAATCAATAAGCTCCATCTTTTCAGGCAGCTCTGAAAGAACATCTTCTTTCAGCCTCCTGAGCATGAAGGGACGAACCCTTCTGGCAATCGTCTTCCGTGTTAAATTTCCGTAATCCTTTAAGCCGCCAAACAATTCAGGGAAGACAACATGAAAAATAGACCACAGTTCTTCCGCAGAATTTTCAACGGGTGTGCCTGTTAAAGCAAAGCGATACTTGGCTTTAATTTTCTTTACTGCCCTCGCTGTTTGGGTTACCGGATTTTTAAACGCCTGTGCTTCGTCGAAAAAAACAGTGTAAAAATCCTGCATTTCATACCATTTAATATCTTTAAGCACCAAGGGGTAGGAAGTAATCACCACATCAATGCCAGATAAATCCGTTTGAAGCTCAGCCCGTTCATTTTGAGTTCCATCGATGACAATAGCCTGGATGTCCGGTGTGAACTTCGTCAGTTCGCTTAACCAGTTATATGTTAAGGATGAAGGGCACACAATAAGTGCTGGACCGGCATACTCCCGAATTTCCTTAAGGTCAGACTGAATAAAAGCAATGCTTTGCAGCGTCTTCCCCAGTCCCATATCATCAGCCAAAATGCCGCCAAATCCATAATGCGCCATTGTCTTTAACCATTTAAAGCCGTTTTTCTGGTATTCCCTCAAAATAGGATTCAGGATTTCCGGCACAGGAGTCTGGAGGCATGATGGATTCTGAAGCTCTTCTAAAAACTCCCTGAAGGATTCCTCATGACGGAACATCTCCTGATCACTAGCTGCCTCAAGCATTCTAAGACCAGATACAATCGGCATGTTCAAACCGCTCTCCAGATCCTCAGCCTGTTCAGGCACAGCATTCAGAAAACGCTGGATTTCCTCAAATTCTTTTGTTTCCAAAGAAAGGAGCGCGCCATTTTTCAGGCGATAGAATTTCCGTTTCTCCTCAAGTGCAAATAATACATCCCGTATCTCCTGATCAGCTATACCGGTCAATTCAAATTTGAATTCCAGCCAATTCGTCCGCTCTTTTTTCATTTTTATCCGTATCTGCGGTTTGGCATTCTCCCTGAAAATACGGTTTCTGACAGACGTAGTGGCATATATTTGCACCAGTTTTTGCAGTTTAGGGACAACATGATAAAGGAATTCATATTCCAGCTCTTCATTTTGCAGAAAGTAGCCGCCATCCGTCTTTGCAAAGGAGCTTTCCTCCATAAGCTGAAGGATCTCATCCTCTAATTCCACATCTCTGATAATCCGCGTGCCGCCTTTCGGCTCTCTGCTTTCAAGCGGATTGATCACGATATTTTCATAGTGAAACTCAATTCCTGCCAGAAGCCGGTTCCGCAGGCGATCTAAGTATAGCTTGGCAACCAAAGGTGTTTTCATAAATTTTTGTGACATGTCTTCAGAAATATGGACATCCCCCAGCTTTCTCAGTCCAGGGACCACTTTTTCCAGAAACAGTTCCATTTGTTCAGCAGCAACCGGAATCTGGCTTCTCCCGGCTGACTCCAGCATTTGTGTTAAATCATATAAACGCTGGCAATCTTCTTTATTGAGCGTGATTAATTTGCCGCCAGATAGAACAGCATAATACGAATCCAGAATCAGCATTCGATCCAGGCCAAAAACATTTAAATAACATTTCTCTTCTTTTTCGCTAAGCTCAAACCTTAAAGGCAGCCGTTCCTTTGAAAAAGCCATCCTTTCAAATGTTTTTCCCATTATCTCAAGCCTTACTTTCTCAGCGAGCGCCAAAACAGGCTTCAAACGTTCCCACGATGATGGAGGGATTAAGAGCATATGCTTGGTCGCAGTATAATCGAAATCATCCATTAAAGCATTTATATAAATGGATTCATCGTGTATCAGCTGTATCAGCTGGTGAAGGACTGCATCAGATTCTGGCGGGAAACAATGCAAAGCGGGGTCATAGGTAAATGATAATGATAATAGGCTTGGTTCACCCTCTTTAACGGAGTGAAGAAATTGCCGGATATCGAGGACAGCGGTTGGGCCGATGGTACATTTTATTGCTAACAAATAATGCCCCTTCCCCAAATGAACAGGCACACATGTGAATTCCGGATGTAGCACCTGCCTGTTTTCAAAATGAAGCTGGTGTCCGCTTGACCTTCTTGGCTGTTCACTGAAAAGTGTCATGAGACCATCCGTTAAGGCGTGTTCGGGAGAAACCCCAAGGGTGCCTGCTGAATCCTTTATCATGGGCGATCTGTGCTGCTGCATATCATAAATTTCCAGCAGCACAGCCGCTGCATGCTGGCATTCTTTATCAAACGAAGCTAGCTTTGGACAGCTGCACAATGTCTTAAAACTGTTTCCGGATGTTTTCTCGACCGAGACGAAAAAATCCTCACCAGCAGATACTGTTGCTTCACAAATATCATCATTGTATTTCTTTATCGTTACCTTCTTATTACGGAAAAAAGCGTCCCCTCTTTTGAAGGAGACAGTACCGCACATTTCTTTTATCAATTTGTGACTCAATTTAATATCCACAAATGTTCTCCTTCCGGGAATATGTATACTTAAATTGTATCACAGTCATCTGCCATAAATCATTTCATCTAACACAAAAAGGGAGAGCACATCCCCCTTATAGATCATCCTTTATACTGTTATTTAAGTTCCCCTTCAAACCTCGTAATCAGCTTATAGAATTTGACCATCAATAAAAGCAGCATGGGATCAAGTAAAGCTGCATGCCATAATCTCCACCAGCCATAATTAAAATATCCCCAGGGCTCGGGCAATAAAGCGATGACTTCATACAGCAAAATGGCAACTACCCAAAAGATAATATAAGAAAATCGTTTAATGAGATCCCCTCTGAAAGGATACCAATTCAGAAACATCATGTTAACCGGGGGTACCAGAACAATATGCGCCATCAATCCTGCCCAGTTTGGCTCCTTGTCAAAGTACCAGTATCCCCAATATTTAAACTCAATCATGACATCAAATATCAGCTGAGCTGAAATTGTGAATGTCCATATATGTAAAATTTGATTTTTAGTCAGACGCTTTTTGGTTGTAAATGCAATGAAATTAAAAAGAATGGCAGCTATTATCAGTCCAATCATGAGCAGAATCCTTTTTATTTGTTAATGTCTCTTAGATGGCTTTTATTATTCATGATTTGGTAACATTATTCATATACCAATTCATATTAGAAGGAGATCTTGATGGAGTGTTCATTACTTTCAAAGTATCTTCCGGCCATTGAAAAGCTCCCAAAAGGCGAGCCGCTGACAAAGGATCAATTAATGACTGAAGAGTTCTTAATAAGTCAGGGTGGGGATTTGGACATATATTATGCTCCGCACAACGAATATATCAATAAAGACGCAAAAATTGTGATCGTCGGGATTACTCCTGGATGGAGCCAAATGAGGATTGCCTTTGAATCATTCATGAAAGGACTGGCTGCTGAAAAAGAGCTTAATGCAATCCTGAAGGAGACCAAAAAGGCAGCCAGCTTTTCAGGAGGGATGAGGAGAAATTTAATAAGCATGCTAGATCAATGCGGTTTATATGAAGCACTGCACATTGATGGCTCTGATACACTTTTCGAGCGAAATAGACCGCTCCTTCACACCACATCTGTTCTAAAATATCCGGTTTTCTTCCGTGGCAATAATTATACCGGACACCAGCCTGATCTTTTAAAAACAGCGATGCTTGCCGAGTATGCAACAGAAGTATTCCCAGAAGAGCTGGCTCAAATCAATGGCCATGCACTCATTATCCCGCTGGGAATAACCGCCGAAAGGATCATCCGTCATCTATACACAGCCAAACAACTTACAGGACATATCATAGTATCCGGCTTTCCGCATCCTTCTGGCGCAAATGGGCACCGGGCTAAGCAGTTTGAACAGAACAAATATGCTATGACAGATTTAATTAGAAGATGGGGAGAACAGCTATAATCAAAGGTATAATTATAAAAAAAACTGCTTTAACCTATATTAGAGGTTAAGCAGTCCCTTTCTTAAGGCTGTTTCTCAAGTGCCAATTTAATGCCAAAGCCCATTAAAACCACACCAGAAACGCCTTGGATGGCATTATTAACAGAAGGTTTTTTCAGCCAGGCCCTGAAGAAGTCAATCAAATATACGTAGAAAAAGAACCAGATAATTGTGATAAGACTATATATTAAGCCCATCGCAAGAAACTGCGCAAAGTGATTCCCTTCCGTACTTAAAAATTGAGGAAAAAATGTTAAAAAGAATACAGCTACTTTTGGGTTGGACACACAAGTGAAAAATCCTTGAAGAAAATGGGACTTGTTCTTCTTATGCTTTCTCACCATGTCCGCTGATTCTTGTTTATTTGATAGAGACTTTAACGAAACGATGCCCAAATAAATAAGATATATCGCACCAGCATACTTAATAAAAGAAAAAATGTAAGCAGACTTTACAATTAATGCCGATAAGCCAAATACAACGGCCATTGTATGGACCATCAGCCCGGCGACAGATCCGAACATCGTTTTAATGCCGCTTTTTTTCCCGCTCGAAATCGTGTTTTGAATTAGGATGCCAGTATCAGGTCCCGGCAAAATGACAAGCAGAAACGACATAAACAGAAATAACAGTAAATTCTCCATATCCCACCCACCTAAAAATTTTAAGAATATTATATCAGTTTTCATGAAATTTCCAATAAAAAAAGAGCAGATTCCATAAAGGAAAATCTGCTCCAAACATTTATGCTCTTACTTCTTCTAATCTTTCTTCCACTTCTGACTCGGAAAGGCCGTGTTCAGCAACATAACGGTTCCGAGGATGCGTGCGGCATTCATCAGAACAGCTGCGCATATATTTATGCTCATTTTCTTCAGAGCATAGGATTTTTTTATTGCATGCAGGATTTGCACAGTTGACATAGCGTTCACATGGCTCGCCTGTGAAGTAGTCCCTGCCTACGATTACATGCTCCTTTTGGTTAACCGGAATGCCAATGCGATCGTCGAATACATATAGCTGGCCGTCCCAAAGCTCTCCCTGTACTTCAGGATCTTTTCCATAAGTGACAATTCCTCCGTGAAGCTGGGCTACATCTTCAAATCCTTCTTTTACAAGCCATCCGGAGAACTTTTCACAGCGGATGCCGCCTGTGCAATACGTAATGATCTTTTTATCACCAAGCAATTCTTTATTTTCACGGACCCATTCCGGCAGATCGCGGAAATTTTTGATATCCGGCCTGATCGCACCTCTAAAGTGGCCAAGATCATATTCATAATCATTTCGTGCATCTAACACAATTGTGTCTTCATCCTGAAGTCTTTCGAAGAACTCTTTTGGCTCCAGATATTTGCCTGTAACCTCGTTCGGGTTCACATCGTCTTCAAGGCGAAGAGTTACAAGCTCGGGACGGGCACGAACCTTCATCTTAGGAAATGCATGTCCATCTGCTTCATCTATTTTGAAAACCATTTCCGCAAAGCGCGGATCCTGCTTCATTGCTTCCATATACCTGTCGGTCTGTTCCACTGGTCCGGAAACAGTCCCGTTTATGCCTTCATTCGCAACAAGAATACGCCCCTTTAGGCCCAGCTCATTGCAAAAAGCTTTATGCTCCTCTGCGAACTCCTCAGGGTCCTCAATCGGAACATACATGTAGTAAAGTAAAACTCTGTATGGTTTTTGACTCATTTGTATTTCCACCTATCACTTAATATTTGCAAGATATATCTGTTAATAGGTTAAAACAATATATACTTACCTAGATAAGTATAACAGATGCTGTCAAGTTTCAAAATTTTAGAGGTGCGAAATAGTAAGGAAGCTTAATTTAATTCCCATGTGAACCAGTGTCCATGCCCCTCGGTTTGGCCGACCAATTTCTTATATTCTTTGGAATCCAGATAATAATCCAGATGCAAATTCCGGTCCTGGATATTGTTATAAATATGAAAGATATCCCTGCTTTGTCCGCTTGCTTTTATTTTTCCAAGCAGATTCTCCTTTACATCAGCGGGCATTTGATTCGCCACATGGGTGTGGAAAACACAGATTGTGTGTTCATCAGGTATACCTTCAATCAGACTGGGCAAAAGCTCAACACCATCTCCTTCAAACAGGCTGATTGGATTTTCTTTCACACATTGGGCAGCTTTTTCGAATAAAGTTCTTCTCTCCTGGTGTTCTGGCCAGATAAGTGATTTCAGCCATAGAAAGTCTTCCCCATTATTCAGGTCATTTATATGCAAATCAACTCCAGTTCTTGAAGCTACCGGCGGCATTTCTGGCGGTAAAATCGGGACATGGCCTCCTTTAATTTCAGAGGATAATTGAACATTCGAGGCTGGATTTCCAAAAGTTTCTTCTGTACCATATGTGTAGCAGTATTTATCCCAAAGAAGCTGCAGGCCCGCGCTTGTTCCTATTTCAATCAAGGCCAGGGGCTTTTCGGTTTGCTGAAAGATCCAGGCAAACACAGGGTATAAGTAAGCACAGCGCCTAACTTCATTCGTCTGGACTAATTTTGCTTTTACTATTTCTTTAATTTCCTGTGAATTTAGCCTGCAGAAATCTTTAAAGCTTTGGAAAGATTCAAGAGGGTTTCTTGGATTCTCCACTAAGCTTGAATAATATTCCTTAAGTTCATGCTCTTTCCCGCTTAAAAGCAGATAATGAATGGCTCCAAGAAATAAATTCGGCACAGGCTGGCCTTCTCTCGCTTCAGATGCCAAAACCAGCAATTCTTCATCCTCTGCAATCTTGTAAGACAAGAACTCATAAAGCCCACTGGATCCATGACATTCATATTGTCCAAATGTTTTGAATCTGGTTGCCAGATTAGGTTTTACCATTCTACTTCCCCTCCGTTAAAAGATGTAAGTATCCGCATTCCAATGCTTTGAACCTGTTTTTCTCTTCCCGATCCACCCGGCTTCTTGAAGTTCCCTCGCAATTAAATGGTTGAAAAAACCGTGACCTACGAGAACAGCAAAGTGATGTTCTTTTGCAATAGAGGTTAATGTTGATGATGCATGCTTTGCCCGTAATTTTGCATCCCTGTATGATTCACAGCCCTGTGAATAGCCGCATAACCATAGTAGCCTTAATACCACAGCCCAGGTATTTGGCTTCAATCTCATACCCGGAAATTTATCGGCAGGTATGGGCAATTCAGTTTCCCTGAATAATGGATCTGTCTGTATCTTTGCAGAAGGATTTATGCTTTTGGCCGACTCGATTGACCTTTTTAAATCACTTGTAAGTAAAAAAGATGCTGAACTCCCTTTTTCAATTGCGTCAGAAGAACAAGTCTCACCCTCAAGAATCCCTAAGCGGTTGTATATTTCAACCCATTTTTTAAATTCACGGCTATTCATGCGGTGATTATCCATTTGCGATGACCTGCCATGTCTGATAAGTGTTATTTCCATTTAAAAACCCCAAAATTTATATTTTTTTCCTTTATGGATAATTTAATTAACATGGAGGTGAATACCATGCAGGAACAAGAATATCCAAACGTAAAACTCGGCGGCAAAAAGGTACACGAAAAAGGAAATGGCGGAGACCAGGTCCGTGGACATGAACAGGAAAACAGAAATGGCACATTTAATACAAACTCTAAATCAGATAGATAATGGAATGACGGGACACCCTCACAGTGGATGGAGGGTGTCTTTGCAGTTACGGCTGTTTTAAGAATTTGATGCCCAATCCTTTTTTCTGATGATGTAATGGAAATATCGCTCTCCGTCGATTTCCATTTCTCCAGCATGCTGAAATCCGCACTTTTGCAGAACGCGAATGGAACTGGAATTGCTTGTTAATGCAACGGCATTCAGTGTTTCAAGAACTGTTTTTTCAAAAAGAAATCCCATTAGCCCCTTTGCAGCAAGCGTGGAATATCCTTTATTTCGGTAGTGTTTTGAGATGGCATAGCCAATTTCCCTGTTCGGCTCAGGCAATTCATCTTTTAATCCTGTATTGCAAAAACCAATAAACTTTCCAGTTTCCTTTAGTATGATTCCCAAATTCAAATATCCTGCATCTTTCAGGGCAGGCATCGAGGACCTGAATTTTTTATTCGCAGGAATTTCATAATCCTCCATCCAGTTCATACGCTGTTCAAGCGTAGCCTGTGCACCCGGAATAAACTTATATACTTCCGGCTGTAAAGTAATTTCATAGAGCTCTGGCACATCTTCCATCCTGTATTCCCTAAGGATGACCTCACCGCAATCGATCATTATTTCTTCGTTCATTTTTTCATCTCCATTGCGTACACATCCAGTGTGTGTTCTTGGATCAAATCTATGTTTCTTTTATGTTTAACATATTCCAAGATGTGAGCTTTCATATTAGGATACAATACTATATTGGCCAGTTCAGAAAGCGGCACCCATCTAACTCCTGTCTGGTTAGGATCCGGGGCTGAAGGCATTTTAGGCAATGAGCCTTCCCTTAACTGACATTCAAACAGTAAGCCCAGTGAATGTATCTGCCCATACCTGAATTCATTTAAGTGAGGGGCATATTCATAAACGAATGCCAATGGGCCGACCGTCACATCTACAGATGTCTCTTCTTTCACTTCCCTTTTCACTGCATCAATAACAGATTCTTTGGGTTCAACCCCTCCTGCAGGCAAATTGTAATGAAGGCCTCTTTCATCCTGAAACTCAATCAGCAGAATCGAATTGTTTTCTATAATGACTGCACCTGCTCTGACTCTAATATGATAGGTCATTCGGTCTCATCCGCCTTTTCTTCTATAGCTTTCTGCATTTAATAATAAAAGCAGCGGGTATAGCTTTCGTTTTTTCATAGGAATACCACCGGTTGAAATGCCGCTGAACATCTTCTTCAGTAAGGCTGGCATCTTCAATTACCCTTTCAATCGCAAACCCGTTTTCTATTAATAAATTGATATATGTACTTAGTTTATATTGCTGCATAATGGCAGGCTGGTTCCAGGCTATATGCTGATAGGAGCCTTCCTCATGATAGGATTTATCCATAATTAATGCTCCATTTTCAGCCTTAATCCGGTTATACATCGGATGTTCCCAGCTGAATATAAACACCCCGCCTGATTTAAGGTAATGATGAATGTTTTTAAGCGTACAGTCTAAATTCGTGGTCCAGCCAATCGCATAAATGGAAAAAACGAAATCGAAGTAATCAGCAGGGATTCCCGGATTTTGTTCCATCGGGGATTCAAACAACTTTACTCGTGAAGATGAATTTACCAGAAGTTCCTTTGCGGATTCGATTTGCCTGGAAGACAGATCCAATCCCCATAATTCACCCGCTCCGCGCTGGTCCAAATATTTTAGGGAATGCCCGCTTCCGCACCCAATCTCCAGCATCTTTAAGCTGCGCACATCTCCGAACAACTGAAGATCATCTTCAGTTGGTGCCAGCGGTCCATATTCAGGCAGCGGATTGCGCCCATAAAACCTTTCAGCCGCTTCATCCCAGCTTTGCTTATTTATTTTTAGTGTTTCATTAATCATAAATATCTCCTTTTACAGAAAAATAGTAAACTTCTTCCTCTCCCCAAATCTCTCCGGTCGGGGAAAATCCGAAGTTTTTATACAGATTCCTTGCGTGATGATTATCTTTATGAACAGTCAAGCGGATTTCCTCGCATTGCGGAAATTTAGTTTTTATCCAGCCGATCATCTCGGCTAATGCTGGCCGTCCATATCCCCTGCCCTGATAATTTTGGTCAATAAAAAAACCGTTAATCCAATACATGTTAGCCGTGTCCGGTTCATAGGCATGCATGATAAAACCGACCATTTTTTCATTGTCATATATTGAAAATGGGATATACTCTATTGCATCCCCATCTGGTTTAATATATACCTTTGCAAGTGAAACAGCCGCTGAAGGAACGAAGTCACGCTGCGATTCTTTTACCTTCATCTTAATGGCTTCTTCCCAGTTGTCTCTTGTGACGGGTTTTAATCTTATGTTCATTTCTTCAGCACCTTCTTATAATTTCCTGTTTTTATCACCTGACTTAATAATGATGCTTACATAAGCGGCCTCTCCATTTTCAACGTGGTTTTTGATTTTTGACACATCGATCTCTTTCTCAATCCGGACAACCTTAGCTTCGTTTGGGAGCAATTTAACGTTACTAGGTTTACCGCTGTTCATCAGTGAAAGCATCTTTACATCCTCTTCAAATAAATATGTGTCATAAAAGCCGATAGTAAAAGACACTTCATCATTGCTGTAATTTTCAAATGGCAACTCACAAGTTCCCTGCAAAGTATCTTCACCAATCATTACAAACTTACATTGACTTTCATCTTTTATATAGGAAACGGCATTGATGCCATTTGCCAGCGTTTTTTGATAAGCCTCTGCCAGAGAAGGAGGAAGAAGGGAAACGATGATGATAACGGCAAAAAATGATCGCAAATGATATTTTTCGAGTGAACGATGAAGCAAGACCATACCCAGCAGAAGTAAAAGGAGAATAAAAATCCCTGTATAATGAAATCCATCCGCTGAATTAATTGGAATATTTAAAATCATAACCCCTGCATTACCTAGTCGATTTTCATGTGGAAAAGGAAAGTTTAATGCCATGGAAATAACGATTAACACAATTGAAGTCAGAAAGAGCTTTTTATTTTTAATCAAGGCAGATCCTCCTTTACTTCTTTTCTGAGGATCCAAAGGATGCCCCAAAGGCGACTCCCACGGCAATACCCAATACCCAATTTTCAAATAGCATTCCAAAAACTAGTCCCAGCGACAGACCGTATGCCATTCCGCTTGTTGAAAGGGCCCAATTTTTTTTGTTCATAACTTTTAACCGCCTTTAAATGTTTTACCTTATATACGAACAAAAGGAACTATAGTTTCATATTTTTGGAAAAACCAGACGGTCAGCTTATCACCTCTGAGTTGCCAGCTGTCTTTTTATCACCCGGATTTGTCCGCGATGGCTAATTTCATCCTCCATGACGTGATACCAGAACCAATAATTATTAAAGGCTAATCCGTTGCTCCACTTTCCTTCTTGGTATAGCCAGCTATCCTGTTTAGATGTTAAAAGTTTTAGCGTTTTCTCTCTAATTGCTGACAGTTCCTCCAAGTAAAATTCAAGAGGATGATTATTAATTTCATTCCTTGCTTTCTCACCTAATTCATAAGCGGCGGCCCATTTTGAAAGTTCTTTTTCGTTAAGATCTCTATTTTCAAAAGTAATGATTTGGTGAACATATTCAACAAAAGCAATATGCTTCAGAAGTGCTCCTATTGAATTACTGTTTTCATCGGGAAGAAAATCCAGCTCTTTCTGTGTCAACCCAGCAACATCTTTGAGAGTCACAGACCTGGCATGTTCAAGCATTGATACAAGATTTCCTATTTTTTCATCGTAGCCCTTCATATGCTTAATTCGATAATCTATCACTTTTAAATTCTCCATTCTTCTTTTTCAGGGAAAAGACTGCCGGGAAGGCAGTCTTATAACATTATGATATCGTGTCCAGCAGCTCTATATCTAAATCCTCCATACTCTCCCAGCTATGATGGATTTCTATGTGCCACTTATTTTTCAGCCGCTTGTATCCCTTTTCTTCAATCCAGCTGTGCAATTCCCTATAGGTATTTCCAATCTCATCATTAGGTCCTTTGTGCCGGACAGAAGCATATTTTTGCGGTGGAATTTCTAATGAGAACATACCATCAGGTACACTTATAAATTCCTTCACCTCAATGCCAATCCAATATCCGTCTTCTTCAGGAGAGTCTTCCTCCACTTTGAAGGCACCAACAAGCCGATTTGGATTTACAGCTCCCTTAATTTCTGTAAGGCGGCCCAATAATAGATTTATAGCCTGCGGAATTTCGGCTAGATACTGATCCGGCGGGCATAAGACGCGGATCCCTATAAGTTTCAATTCTCCAAGTTCTGTCTCAGCCGCTCGCAAAGTCAAATCAGACATCTTTTCCCACCTTATCAAGCAACAGGCAATGCAAGTTCTCTAAACCTATCAACTGCTTTTTGGATATCTGCTTCAAATCCCGCTTCGTTCATTGTTTCACCGATCAGCACAATGGCTTTTTCAAGCATATCTTCAGACGTATTCCCCATATGGCCAATTCGGAACGCTTTTCCTGCCAGATGAGCCAGTGCTCCCGCAACAATCACACCTTTTTTCGCAAGAGATGCACGGAATTCAGCATCATCCATTCCTTCAGGGTAAAGGATACAGCTGAGAGTTGCTGCTGCGGCATTTTCATCGGCAATTGCCCTCATTCCATATTCAGCAAGTGCAGCCCTGACCGCTTTACCATATGCTTCATGGCGCTTGTAGCGATTGTCCATTCCTTCAGCCAAGACCAGTTTCATGCCCTCATCATAGGCATAAATCAGATTAACAGGCGGTGTAGCAAAGTATTTTTGGGGGTCATGCATAATGGGAATCCAATTATAGATATCGCAATAGTAGGCAGGAACCCGTTCCATTTGTTCCCTTGCAGCCAGTGCAGTCCCATTGAATGCCACAACAGCGAGACCTGGCGGGACACCAATCGCCTTCTGTGAACCTGTCAAAACGACATCAATTTTCCCTTCGCCATACGATTTGCTCATATCCTCCTCCATTGCCGCTGTCGCACAGACCCCATCCAAAATGACAAGAGCCCCGTGCTTTTTAATGATAGGCACTAATGTATCCAAATCTGCCGCAACACCAGTTGAAGTATCAGCATGGGTAATCGTCACAGCTTTATAGGAATGGGACGCAAGTTTTTCCTCAACAGCTGCGGGATCCACCTGCTTTCCCCATTCGGACTGAATGATTTCTGCCTGGATTCCGAACGCCTTGGCTAAGTGCTGAAAACGATCACCAAAGAAGCCTTGACTTATAATCAAAAGCCTTTCTCCAGCTGCAACCGTGTTGACCAGAGCCATTTCCATTGCTATCGTTCCTGAGCCAGAGATTACAAACACTTCCCCATCCGTCTTCAGCATCTCCCTGGTCTTCTCAATCGCACTTTTATAAATTGCTGCAAACCTGGGATCCGTATGCCCCCGTGTCTCTTGTGCCATTGCCTCATAAATCGAATCCGCAACAGGTGTCGGCCCTGGAATCAAAAGCATTTCCTTGTTTGGCATGAATATTCCTCCTTGATAGGTTTATAGATATCTAAATGTTTCGACATTTAATTTTAAAAACCTTTATTCTTATTATCAATTGATATTAATTCATATTTTCTGTTCTTATATCCACCCGTGTGGGGTAGTTCCATAGAGTTGAGTATTCGTGTAGCAACAGTAATTGACTCTATTTGAAGAAAACTCCTAAGTTCCCTGTTTGTTATGCTGGTTCCAAATATCAAACTATAATCTTTAATGGCATTAATGTGTGCCTCTTTATAATTTCTCCTACATGCTTCACAATGCCATGTCCGCTTTACCCTTATCATAGGCAAAAGGTTGCAGCCAGGACAAAATACACCCGTTGCGACATCTTCCTTATTGATTTGAAATCTATCTAAAATAGATGACCCTGATCTAACGCTTGCCTTCTTTAAGAGTCGGATAGATTTCTTAAGTTGTTTTTCAGAGATTTGATTTTCGGAGATATTTGTTTCAATTTGTATTATTTTTGAGGGCAGTACTTCTTTATGGATGACCTTTTGACTGAGGTTTACATTTGGGGGAATTGATTTAATTCCAGTATGAGGATTAGTGATTACAACTTTTGAAAAAATAGGTAACTGTCCAAAACCATTTTCAGCAAACCATTTCTTTAGTTGGTTTTCCTGACGATTCACTTGGACAATGGGACACGGAAAAACACTTTCTTACCCATCCTTATTGCGAAATAGCTGATTATATATTGTATCAAAATGGAGAATGCCGGAAATATTTTTCACTTCTAAAATTAAAGCGAACTTTAGGGACAATATTAATGTATCCATTTGAAAATACCGGTTCGCATCAGACAAACGAAGATCGTGCAGAATATAGTAACGCTTATCGTTTAAAAATCCCAAAGGAAAATCAAGAGAAGTCTCACCTTTGAATCCAGCTTTCCGTTTACTGATTTCCTCTTTTATTAGTGGCATTTTTGGATGATGAGGAGGCAGCCTGCGAAGAAGAGCTTCTAATTTGAGAATCACAAGAGGAATTTCACGCTGTTTTACAATCATTTTTTCACTCCAATCTATATTAATCTTGTTTAGATTTCTACTAATTGAGAAAAATACCTTCTTTTTATTCATTATGATGCATTTATTTTCGGATAAGTATTTTTATTTTCTGATAAGGAACTTTTTCTTTCTTATGGATGAATTAACTTTCGTATAAGCTCTTTTTATTTTCGTTTAGCTCTCGTTTATCGAACTTGAACAAAAAAAGACAGGGCCCCCGCCCCATCTTTCTTCAGCTCAATCATGAAAATTAGTCCCGTCCGTTGTCGCTTCAATAATCCCTGCCCGGACCACGAAATCGCCAAAATGCTCGCCGTCCTGACGTTCACGGGCGTAGCGCGGCAGAATGGCACGCAGCTCGTTCAGGATTTCTTCTTCGCCAATGTTTTCGCGGTACATTTTGCTGAGGCGGCTTCCGTCAAATGCTGCCCCGAGATACATATTGTACTTGCCGACCGCCTTGCCGATAAATCCGATTTCGCCGAGTGCGTGACGGGCGCAGCCGTTCGGGCAGCCCGTCATGCGGATAGTGATTTCTTCGTTCCGCAAGCCTGCTTCGTCAACAATCTCATCAATTTTATCGACCAATACAGGAAGATAGCGTTCTGCCTCGGCCATCGCCAGACCGCATGTCGGAAGGGCCACGCAGGCCATGGATCCGCGGCGCAATGCACTGTAGCGGCTTCCGTCTGTTAAGCCATACTCCTTAATCAGCGCCTCGATCTTTGCCTTATCTTTAGTTGATACACTTCCGATAATGAGGTTCTGATTGGCGGTCAGCCTGAAATCGCCTTTATGAACTTTGGCAATCTCACGCAATGCTGTCTTCAATTTATATCCGTCGAAGTCTGCCACACGGCCGCCTTCTATGAACATCGTAAAATGCCATTTTCCGCGGACACCCTTTACCCATCCGTAGCGGTCTCCGTTGGAATCAAACTTGAATCCCCGAGCTTCATCCAGCTTCCAGCCCAGACGGTTCTCCAGCTCTACAATAACTGTTTCCAGACCAAGGCGGTCTACCGTATATTTAAAACGGGCATTTTTCCGGACTGAGCGGTTGCCGTAATCACGCTGAATCGTTATGACCTTCTCAGCCACTTCGTAAATCTTATCAGGTGTCACAAAGCCGATCACTTTCGAAAGCTGCGGATAGGTCGCCTTATCTCCATGGGAGAAGCCCATTCCGCCGCCGATTGCCACGTTAAAGCCTGCCAGCTTGCCGTTTTCCACAATGGCAATGAAGCCGAGATCCTGGGAAAAGACATCTATGTCATTGGAAGGCGGTACAGCAATCCCGATTTTAAATTTACGGGGCAAATAAAGCGGGCCATACATCGGCTCAACCTCTTCATCCACTTCAGGAGAGCCCGCTACTTTTTCTTCATCCAGCCAAATTTCATGATAGGCACGTGTGCGGGGCAGGAGGTCGTCACTTAGCATCTTTGCCAGCTCATACACTTCTGAATGAATTTCCGATTGATCGGGATTTGAGATACACATTACATTACGGTTCACATCGCCGCATGCCGCTATCGTATCAAGCATCGTCGAATGGATTGCCTGAATTGTCTTTTTCATATTCCATTTTAAGATTCCATGCATCTGGAAGGTCTGGCGTGTTGTCAGTTTTAATGTGCCGTTCCCATATTTTTCAGCTAAATCATCCACCACAAGCCATTGTTCAGGTGTTGCGACCCCTCCAGGAAGGCGCAGCCGGAGCATAAACTGGTAGGCAGGCTCAAGCTTTTGTTTCTGGCGTTCATTCCGCAGATCCCGGTCATCCTGCAGATAGCTCCCGTGGTGCTTCATTAATCTATTATCATCATCGGGAATTCCGGCGCTGATCCTGTCCTGCATAACTTCCGCCAGCGTTCCGCGCAAATAGTTGCTTCGATCCTTAATTCCCTCAACATCACTCGGAGGGCCATCCGGTGCTTTTAAGTTTGGGTTTACCATGCTGTAAAACTCCTTTCCTTCCAAATCAATATACGTCGCGCTGGTAGCGTTTATTTTTCTGCATGTCGGCAAGATATTCAGAAGCCTGGTCGCGGCTTATACCGCCTTCTTTTTCAATAATATCTATAAGTGCATTATGGACATCATGCGCCATGTTTTTCTCATCGCCGCAGATATAGACGGCTGCTCCTTCCTGAAGCCACTGGAATAATTCCTTGCTATTTTCCTGCATTCTATGCTGAACATAAACCTTCTCATCACCATCACGGGAAAAAGCGACATCCAGCTTCGTCAAGACTCCATCCTTGAGCCACTTTTGCCATTCAGTCTGATAAAGAAAATCAGTCACAAAATGCTGGTCGCCAAAGAATAGCCATGATTTCCCATCAGCGCCGCTTTCTTCACGCTCCTGCATAAATGATCGGAACGGTGCAATTCCGGTTCCAGGACCAACCATAATGATTGGTGTGTCCGGATTCTCAGGCAGTTTAAAGTTTTCGTTGTGCTGAATAAATACTGGCAGTGTATCGCCAGGCTGGAGACGCTCTGCACATAATATGGAGCAGACACCTTTGCGTTCACGGCCATGGGCATCATAGCGGACAGCACCGATTGTTAAATGGACTTCATCGGGATTCGCCTTGAAGCTGCTGGAAATGGAATAAAGACGCGCAGGCATCTTACGCAGTATAGAAACAAACTCCTGTGCCGAACCGTTCCATGGTTTAAAGTCACGGACTAAATCAATTAAGTCCCGCCCAACCATATAAGATTTCAGTTGATTGCTGTCTGACACTAGCTGTTGCAGTTCTTCATTTCCAGAAAACTTTGCAGCCTTTTCAACAAGCGGTTTAGTCAGGACAGTAATCTCAAAGTGAGCCGTAAGCGCTTCTTTTAACGTTACTGTTTCCTCCTTCACTCTGACTGTTTCCTCTGGATCCCAGCTCATCTCAGCTAAAAGCAGGTCAACCAATTCAGGATCGTTTTCAGGGTATACCCCAAGGCTGTCACCAGGCTGATAAGTCAGACCGGAACCTTCTAAAGAAATCTCGAGATGGCGGGTTTCTTTATTGGAGCCGCGTCCATTAAGATTCAGATTTTCCAGAACTTCTGCCCGGAAAGGATTGGACCGGGAATAGACTGACTCAGCAGGTGCTGAGGCTGAAACTGAAGCTGCTGCTGCAGGAGAAGGATTGCTGCTTTCCCCTTCGCTCAATCCGGCTAAAACTGCTTCCGTCCACTCTGCTGCAGGCTCCTCGAAATCAAGATCACAGTCCACTCTTGGCGTTATTCTTGTTCCGCCAAGTTCCTCCAGACGTTTATCAAAATCTTTTCCCGTTTGGCAGAAGAATTCATATGAGCTGTCGCCAAGTGCCAAAACTGAGTATCGGAAGTCTTCCAGTTTGGGCGCCCTTTTTCCGTGAACAAATTCATGGAATGTCAAAGCGTTGTCAGGCGGATCTCCCTCACCATGGGTACTTACGACAATTAACAGGTTTTTGACCTTTTTAAGATTATTGGGCTTAAAGTCACTCATTGCTGAAACCGTTACTTGAAAACCTCTCTCCTCAAGCGTTTTTCCAGCTTTCTTTGCCAGATTCTGCGCATTCCCGGTTTGTGATCCAAATAAGATGGTCACTTCTTTTGGAATGGCCCTTACCGCTGCAGGTGCGGGACGTTCTTCCACTGCCGGGGCAGCCTGTAATGATGAAGACTGTATTGCGGCAAGATACCCGCTCAGCCAGAGAGATTGTGTCTCTGTCAGAGTCGGAAGAAGACGATTAAGGAGCTCTGTCTGCTCCTGATTAAACGGACTGTTCATTACCTGAAGTTGCAACATGATCCACCTCGCAAACCAGCGCAAAAGGCTGGTTTTATAGTATTTCTTTAAATTTCCTCTTTTCCTATAAAAAAAGTCGGTTTTATACACAAAAAATATATATCTATTACTTTACCGAATGATATTCCATTAGTAAAATAAATATTAATTATCGCAGCTATTAATATTATTAATTATAGAAAGGGTGATATTTTGTACTATGATGCGTTAAAAACATTCGTCACATTGGCTGAAGTTAAAAATTTTACGAAGACGGCCGAGCTCCTTCTAATGTCACAGCCCAGTGTCAGCCTGCATATTAAAAATCTGGAAAAGGAATTTCAGACCAAACTATTTCAACGCTCTCCAAAATACTTGAAAATTACGCCCAGCGGTGAAATATTATATGACCGGGCCAAGCAGATGATTACCATTTACGAGCAAACCAGGCAGGAAATTTTAGAGCAGCAAAACACCATTAAAGGAGACTTGAAAATTGCGGCCAGTTTCACTATAGGGGAGTACATCCTGCCTCCCCTCCTGCTTGATTTGCAGAATCAGTATCCTGAGCTTAATCTCCAGGTGACGATTGCCAACACAGAGGAAGTTGTTCAGTCAACACGGTCCCATCATGTGGATATAGGGTTAATAGAAGGCCAGACAAATGAAAGAGAGCTTATCGTGACTCCCTTTTTAGAGGATGAATTATTTATTGTGACTTCCAACCAGCATCCATTGGTACAAAAGGAGGAAACAACCATTGCTGACCTTCAAAATCAGCAATGGATCATGAGGGAAAACGGGTCAGGGACACGTGAGTATTTTAACCATGTAGTCAGATCAAATGGCCTTAAGGTGAAATCACTTTTAACGATCAGCAGCAACCAGGGGATAAAAGAAACACTCATCAACGGGCTGGGAATAAGCATTCTTTCCGGAAGCGTCGTCGAAAGGGACGTTAAACAAAATAACCTGTCTATAATCAAAGTGAAAAATCAGGAATTCAAACGCACTCTTTCCTATGTTCTATCCCCCATCATGCAGGAAAAAAAGAATGTCAGCATTTTTATCGAAGCACTCGGCGAAAAATGGAAGCACCCTAAGGGAAAATAGTCATTTTTAGAACAAGCTTTTTTTCACACTAGTCCCACTTTATTCATATACTATAGTACCGAAGTGTATAAAATCTGCCCATTTTATTCAAAATAAGGAAAAAATGGCTGAGGTGAAAAAGATGGGATTATTGAATGCCTTTAATGAATGGCGCGAAAGCAGATATCAAAATCATGTCAATCGCATGAAGGAAGAAAACAAGTGTCCTGACTGTTACGGCAGGGGTTTTTCACTCTATCCGGGGAATGAATTCGCTTATCATGCCAACCAATTTGACTGCCAGGGCTGCAATGGAACCGGACTGTATTCAGAATGGGATAGTTTATCATAATATAATGGCCATGATCCGTATGTTTCTTATGGATCATGGCCTTATTTTGGATTTTAAGCTAATGCCTTGTTTGACTTGAATTCTTCTTTAATCTGTTTTAAAAGCTCCTGATTGGTTAACACTTCATACCCCGTAAGTGCCATTGCCTTGGCCCCGAGGATCATGGCTTCTTTAGCCTGCTCACTCATAGCAGCTTCCCGGAATTCATGGGTGTGGCAAGCATATGCCTCATTGCATATTTTAATATAAGGATGGATGGAAGGGGCTGCCTGGCTGACATTCCCCATGTCAAGAGAACCTGACCCATTCTTCTGTTCCAGAATTTCCTCCTCATTCACACCAAGAGAAAGCAGTTCTTTATTGAATGCTTCTGATAAAGGGCTGTTCGTAACCATATCATCATAAGAAAACTCATAAAATGACCACTTCATTTCGGCACCAGTCTGCAAAGCTGCCCCTTCTGCACATTTCTTGACCTTTTCTACAAGTTCATTCACATACTCACGTTTGGATGCACGAACATAAAATTGGGCAACCGCATAGTCCGGAACCACGTTTGCGGCTTTGCCACCTTCCGTAATAATGCCATGGATTCTGGCATCAGGTTTGATATGCTGACGCAGAGCGTTTATGCTGTTGAACGTTTGCAGGACAGCGTCCAACGCATTAATTCCTAAATGAGGGCTGGCAGCTGCATGTGCTGATTTGCCAAAAAACTCAAACTGTATAGCATCCATTGCCAGTGATGTCCCGCTTTTCACAAAATTGTCAAGGGGATGAACCATGATCGCTGCATCCAAAACATCAAAAATACCAGCTTCAGCCATGGTCACCTTACCGCCCTTCGTCTCCTCTGCAGGCGTGCCAAAGACAATAACCTTTCCTCCAGTTTCATGAATCACTTTACTTAGTCCTATTCCTGCAGCAATCCCCATTGTCCCGATTAGATTATGACCGCATGCATGCCCCACTTCAGGCAGTGCGTCGTATTCAGACATGTATCCAATCACAGGACCTTCTTTTCCGCTGTCATAAGTTCCGGTAAAAGCAGTCGGTAAACCGCATATGCCGATTTCTACAGAAAAGCCATGCTTTTCAAGCTCCTCTGTCAATACTTTGCATGCCTTGTACTCTTCATGGCCCAATTCGGGATTCTCGCCGATATAAGTGCTTATTCTATTAAAGTCATCCTGAAGTTCATCAATATGTTTAATAATCAGATTCTTTCCCATGAATTATCTGCTCTCCTAATCCGCAAATCTATATATTTATTCATTAATAATTATAATTATACAACACATTTTTGATTTCGGCACGAAAATATCACTTCTATTTCGTTATTTTTTCCAGTGGCCGTTCAATGATCAGCGCCTCTTCCCAGTCCTTGCACACATCCACCCAGGCTTTTGCGTCTGAATATGTATTAATTTCAGCAGGTGTCAGTTCAATGGCGGAATTGCTGCTTCCGCATGCAGGGAAAAGGGTCTCGAATCTTTTCATAGATTCATCCAGATATACATCCAGATTATTTTTCAGTCCAAATGGACACACTCCGCCTACGGCATGGCCCGTCTTTTCGAGGACTTCCTCCGCTGAAAGCATCCGGGCTTTGAGACCGAACGTTTTCCGGAACTTCTTGTTATCCACTTTGGCGTCGCCTGCTGCCACCACAAGAATTGCTTCATCCCCATCACCCCTGAAGGAAAGAGTCTTGGCAATTTGTGCAGGGCTGACACCGATTGTTTCAGCAGCCTGTTCCACTGTTGCACTTAAAGAATCAAACTCCATTACATCCTGTTCCCGATCCCATTTTTTGAAATGGGCTTTCACACTTTCAATTGACATTCAAACTCACCCTTCCTCTAAGTCCGTAAAATCTTATATATATTCCGTATTTATACTTTATAGTTGTCTATTTTAACATACTATCAGATGATGTCACCGGGATAATTTCTTTTTATCAGAAGATTCTCATTTGCTCTTATTGGTTTCTTGCACTAATATAAATTTACTATTGAAACCACGGATTTAAAGAAGGATTATGTATGAAACAGACTATTCCATATAATTTTATTGGAGGAAGAATCGCCAAAACCGGACTGGCTGTTTTTATAACAGCTTTTATTTGCCATATGTTGGATTGGCCAGCCATGTTTGCTGTGATTACGGCCATCGTAACGATTGAACCTACTGTTGCGGACTCCATTCGGAAAGCATATGTCAGATTTCCTGCGGCAGTCATTGGTGCGGGCTTTGCTGTATTATTTACGTTCATTTTCGGGGACAGCCCATACAGTTATGCTGCCGTTTCGCTTGCGACAATCATAGTCTGCCATAAGCTGAAGCTTCATGATGGGATGCTGGTGGCTACATTAACGGGTGTTGCTATGATTTCAACGGTACAGGACCATTATCTGTCCTCTTTTTTCATTCGATTGGGGACTACCACTACCGGAATTGTCGTTTCCACAGCAGTTAACTTTTTTGTCATGCCGCCCAATTATTCAACATCCATCATAAAAAACATACATGCCCTTTACAGACGATCCGGTGACATTTTACATAAAAGAGGACTTGAAATTTTCAAATCACAGGGATCTGACGGAACTGTCCGTTCTGATTTTCAAAGACTTATTAAAGATATCGATAAAACGGAAACTTTATGCCATTATCAAAAAGCTGAGTATAGGTATCACCGATTTAGCCGTGAAGACATGCGCGACTTTCATTATGAATATAAAAAATTGACTATTTTAAGGCAGATTACCTATCACGTGGGGAACTTGATCTTTCTGCCAACTGGCCTTCCGGAGCTGGAGGAAGACAGGAAAAAGGCTGCCGCTGCTGTTCTTGAGGATATAAAAAACAGCCTATATGACCCGGTCTTTCTTATTACAGAAAGCCATCATAAAAAAATCAGCGAGGTAACACAGTGGTTTATTGACCAAAAACAGCTGAACCCTGCGGGGGGCTTAAAACCGCGCACACACCACCATGTCCAGCCCGAAACTGCCATTCTATATGAGGTTCTCTCCATCCATGACTTAATTGAGGAATTGAATCGAATTCAGATTATGGAAATTAAGCACAGGAAGCTTTTAAAAGCCCCCCTTGAAGCAGGTGCCCAAAAAGACGGGGAACAGACATGAATGATAAAGGAAGACCGGGAATTCAATCCCCGGTCTTTCTTTCGTCAGGAAGGTATACCCGCTTCATCGAGCAAATATCCTGCTATTATTCTTGTTAATACATCACGGTCCATTTGCAGCATGTGAACTCCTGCATCTGCAAGCATCCTTTCCGTATTGTCTGATGGAAAATCAATGGTCCGCTGGAAATAACTGTGGAAAATGCTCATTGAATTATGAAAAGCCTTTTCCTCACTAGTCATTTCTGCAGATGATCCTGGGATACACATCTCCAATTGCGGAAAATTCAGTACCTCTCTTACTATTTCATATACATCTGATTGCAGAGGCGGATTAGGGTTTGTAATGTTGAAGATCCCGCCATTTTCTGCATGAATCAGGGCGGCATCCAGTGTATCTATAACATAATTCACCGGCACAAAATTCTGGGCAACTTCAGGATCCAAATAGATTCTGCACGTTTGGCCGTCTTGTCTTCGCATGGCCCGTTTTTTCAAGATCTTGATGCCTTTTAGAAATCCATATAAGCCGAAGTTTGTATCAGCTTCACCTGTTCTGGAATCACCGATGATAATACCGGGACGGAGAATAACAATATCCAATTTATCCCGGAATGTATATACGAGGTGTTCTGCCTCGCACTTGGAAGCTTCATAGGGATTTACAAAACGCCTGTCCACAGAGTAAAGAGCCTCCGCCCCCTGAGTATCTGTCCCAACCGTATAGGCGGTACTGATATATAAAACTTTTGGACAATTTATTTCCAAAGCAAGATTCAGAACATTTTCTGTTCCTCCCACATTCACTTTATAAGTCTTATCCCGATCCTTTTCATCAAATGATAGAAGTGCTGCACTATGGTATAAGGCATCCAACTTTCCTTTTAATGAATTCATAAGTTCTCTATTTAATCCAAGATGTTCTTCTGTAACATCGCCTTCCAATATATGAATCTGTCTGGAAAAATCGCTTCCTTCGCCTTGCATGAAGGCATCCAGCCGCTTTCTGCTCCTGACTAATAAATAAAGTTCATGCCCCTGTTCCAAAAGCTTTAATGAAAGCTTTTTCCCTAAAAAACCGTTTGCACCTGTAATTAGTATATTCAAAGAAGAATCTCAACCTTTCTATCTAACATCCCTGTAAAAACTTTAGCGGGAAATTCAATTAAAAGCAATGGAAATACATTCACCCTAAATCGGTTCTGCATATTCATAAACAACAGAAGCGCCTGGTTTTCCCCAGGCGCCTTTTTTAAGATAAGTATTTTGGTTTTCTCTCGTTCTTTTCATCCCTGTCACAGACTCCCTGAAAAGGACAGGCTGGACACTCATTCATATTGTACAAATCCGAAAACTGCTTTGTGTCTTCAAGAAGCGTCTTCATCATCTGCAGATAGTTTAATCCCGCTTCAAGGCTATCTTTATTTGGATTGAATACATGCCTCTCACCATCCATTAATGTCACGACCTCAATTCTGGCCGGACTTATTCCAAATACCTTTTCTGAAAAAACCACTGTTAAGTGACAATAAAGCTCAAGCATTTGCTCATCAGCATCTACCAGGAATTTCTTCACTATAAAAGAATCCTGCTGCCATACCGCGACATCAAAAGTTAAAGAAAGATCTGCATTCAGTTCTTTAAGATTCATTCTGAACTTTTCATACAAAAACAGCGGCTGTGCTATTTCAGATTCACTGCTTAAGTTTCTCATTAAACCATCAGTTATAGCTGCTGCAGCCATATAATATTGGAGCTGGGAATCAAACATACGCAGCTCCAGCCTTCCCCAATATTGATCGATCAGCATCAAAACGTTTGCAGGGGTACGATGGCTTTGCGGCAGCTGAAAATAGGATGAAACAACTTTATTGATAATATGCTGAATGGCCTGACGCCAGCCAAGAGGATGTTTTTTCTTTTCAATATGTGCGTAATAAAATTTATAAGGACACCGGATAAAATCCGTTAAATTCTGGTCAGTCATTGTGCGGACGGATACTTGAGGGTTTTTGATCAACTCCTCGCCTCCTTAAAATCAAAACTATGTATGATTGAAAACGATTATCACCTATCTTCATTTTAATTGATAATGATTATCAAAATCAATATGTTTTATAAAATAAATAAAAAACACCTCCAGCTTGAAGACGTCTCCTTATGTGTATGACTCATCCTGCTTTTCATAAGGAGAGATCATCTCTTTATCCAGGCACCCTCGTGACATAATTCTCATCATCATAAAAAAATAAACTAATGACTGTATTCATTCAGCTTATCCACTGCTTAGATTCCATTCATAATAGGCATATCGAATATTCATAATCATAACGTCAGGCCTATAATTCTTATCAATTATGAGAGCATCACGGCCATTTTCCCCTTCAGCAGCTGCTTCAAGGTCCTCTTCCATTTCCAGTATCCGTTTGACCCTTTCTCTGAAGAGCTTATGATCATCTGCAATCGCAATTTTTATCGCCATTTCTCTGTTCACCTGCCCGGATGTATTCTGAATCTACCAACCTATTTTATAAAATTTTTTACAAAGAATAATTTCAAATATGAGGCTTGGTGTTTCACTATAAAAATTTGATGGATGCCCCCAGACACCCATCAAATAATCTGAATTTTATGTTATGATCGAAATACTATGATGAAGGAGTATGTGGACATGAACTCTTACAGCAAAACATTAAATGGTGTTTTCCCATCCGTTTGCTCCCTGGATTGCCCCGATCAATGCGGCCTTCTCATTCATAAAAAAGAAGGAAGAATCGTAAAAGTTGAAGGAGATCCCAATCACCCCGTAACACAGGGGAATATATGCAATAAGGTCCGCAGCATGCCTTCAAGGATCTATGATAAGGATCGCCTAAAATATCCAATGAAGCGTACTGGCACCAAAGGTGATGGTCATTTTGAACGGATTGGGTGGAAAGAGGCGATAGACACAATTACCTCGAGATGGAAGGAGCTAATTGTCAATAATGGCCCTGAAAGCATCCTGCCATATAGTTTCTACGGAAATATGGGCAGATTAAACGCAGAAGGAATGGACCGCCGTTTCTTCCATAAAGTCGGAGCATCACGCCTTGAGAGGACGATTTGCCAATCTGCCGGTACAGCCGGATGTACGTACACAATGGGCGGTAGCTTTGGAATAGATCCAGAAGATACCATCCATTCAAAGCTCATTATTCTATGGGGCATTAATGCAGTCAGCACGAACATGCATCAAATGATTCTCGCACAAAAAGCAAGAAAGAGCGGTGCGAAAATCGTTGTGATTGATGTCCATAAAAACCAGACTGGAAAAATGGCCGACTGGTTTATACCGATTACTCCCGGCACTGATGCTGCTCTGGCCCTTGGCATGATGCATGTCTTGTTTGCCGAAAATCTGGCGGACGAGAACTTTCTGAAAAAGTATACGGTTGGCCACCAGGAACTTCGTGAACATGTGAAGGAGTATGATCCTGAAACAGTAGCCGGCATAACAGGTGTGCCCAAAGATGATATTTTGAAATTAGCCCGTATGTATGGAAAGACTTCCCCTGCTTTTATCCGAATCGGCAACGGGCCACAGCATCACGACAATGGCGGAATGTGCATCCGCACCATTTCATGTCTTCCTGCAATTACAGGACACTGGCTCTTAAAGGGCGGCGGTGCCATCAAGGGAAACTCCGGCTATCTTGCTTTTAATACTGGAGCCCTTCAAAGGCCTGACCTCCTGCACAAAAAGGATACACGCATCATTAATATGAATCAGATCGGTTCGGCACTCCTTGAACTGGAAAAACCGATTAAATCTATGTATGTCTATGGAACCAACCCTGCTGTTGTTGCACCAGAGGGGAATAAAGTCCGTCAAGGGCTGCAGAGGGAGGATTTGTTCCTTGTTGTCCATGATCTGTTCTTAACCGAAACGGCCAAGTATGCCGATATTGTTCTGCCGGCAGCTTCTTCTTTTGAGAATACGGACATCTATTCATCCTATTGGCACCACTACATGCAAATTCAGGAGCCAGTCATAGAACCATACGGCGAGTCAAAATCCAATGTCGAAGTGTTTCGGCTTCTTGCAGAAGGAATGGGCTTTCATGATGCCGTATTTAAAGAAACAGAAGAAGAAATGATTGATGCCGCACTAGATTTTCCAGCTAACCCCTTAATCAAAGAAATCAATGCTGAATCCCTGAAGAAAAACAAGTTTATCAAAGCGAGGGTAAAACCGCTTTTTCCTGGCAGGCTGCCTACTCCTAGCGGAAAAATAGAATTATACTCGCAGAGAATGAAAGATGATGGGTATCCTCCTCTGCCGGCATACATACCGCTGAAGGAAGAAAATAAATTCCCTTTTCTGTTTGTGCCTGCACCGAACCATAACTTTTTGAATTCAACTTTTTCAAATAATACAAAACATGCAGCGATGGAGAAGGAACCGCGGCTTCACATAAATACAAGGGATGCTGCAAATGCTGAAATTAAAGATGGTGACTTGGTTCGTATTTGGAATGAACGAGGAGAATGCGAACTCAAAGCGGCTGTCGGAGAACTTGTCCTTCCTGGTACAGTTGTTTCACAGGGGTTATGGGCTGACGCCCCAGGAACAAAACATCTGGTCAATTCGCTGACTCCGGACCGGCTTTCCGACATGGGCGGCGGTGCCGTGTTCTTTTCAGGCCGGGTAAATGTTTCGAAATTCAGGAAAGAATAACCCCTGCAAAAAATGCAGGGGTTTTTATTTCTATGAAGCATTGTTAGTCTTAACATCAAAATCTTCTATGAATGAATCAATATCCGGTTTATTTTTCAGTACAATGACTTTTTTACCTTCTGCTGCAAATCTGTCAAGCCGTTCAGCCATTTTCTTTTTGCGGGTTCTGTATGTTGTCAGTATGAATTTAATAAATTTCCAGTCCATTTTCTCCTTGCACCCGGCTGCCATATCCGGACGTGTTTTACCAAGATTGGTCAGCCACCTCTTTAATACCCTGTACAGGCAGAGATACAGGGGAAGTTCCAGATATATGACTGTATCACAAGCAGCTGCCCTGATTTCAAAAGTATTGCTGTAATTGCCTTCAATAATCCACTGCTGTTTTTTCACAAGTTCACGCTGGCCATCCGAAAATTCCGAAAGTCTGCTTTCCACCCAGCCGGGCTTCCAGAACACAGCATCCAGATGATGTACCTCAATGCCTGTTTTTTCTCCCAACTTTCTGGCAAAGGTTGATTTTCCTGCGCCCGCTGAAATCCCAATCACCATAATTCTTCTCAAATAATCAGGCCCCTTTCAAAATGCTGATTGATGACTTAATCCGGAAAAAGAATAAGAACCACTTTAAAGGAAAAAATATCAACCATAGTCAATAATCGTATAATGGAGGCAATCCAATGCAAAAGAATAAGACACGTCTCACAGCCGCTGAAATTGCATCTTTGTGGACTTCCTATATGAATGACAGCATGGCTAAGTGCATTTTAGGGTTTATGCTTAAAGATCTCGATGACAAAGAAATTAAGGGAGTGGTCCAATACGCATATAATTTGACCACCACCCATTTAAAAAAACTTGTCAAGTTTTTTCAGCAGAATGAGATGCCGGTGCCTAATGGTTTTTCTGATAACGACGTCATTATGTCTGCCCCATGGCTCTTTTCCGATATGTTCTGTTTAACGTATATTAACCATATGGCTCGGACAGGTCTTATTTCTTATGGCGGCTTTCTTTCCATGAGTTCAAGGGAAGACATGTGTGAATACTTTACAAATGGGCTTCATGAAACTTCCGTTTTATATAATAAATCAACCCGGATTGCCCTTAGCAAAGGCCTGCTTGCAAGGCACCCTTATATTGAAACTCCGGATGTGACTGAATATATAGATAGCAAAAATTATTTAAGCGGGCTGAATCCTTTGGCGAATAAAAGGCCTTTAAATGCAATAGAAATATCTCATTTGTATATGAATGTCATGACCAATGCCATGGGGGTAAACTTAAGCCTCAGTTTTGCTCAGACCTCATCGACAAAAGAGGTCTCAGATTTTATGCTTAGAGGTGCAGAAATAGCCAACAAACATATTAAAATCTTCTCAGATATTCTGCTGCAAAATGATATTCCAACACCCCGTCTGCCTGATGTCAGTGTCAGCAATTCGGTTACACAGACTTTTTCAGATAAGCTGATCATGTTCCATATGAGTTTAATAAGTGCAGCAGGAACCGGAAATTATGCTACGGCAGCAGCTGCCAGCCAGCGCAGCGACCTGGCCATGAATTATGAACGCTTGTCCATTGAGATTGCCAAATATGCCAAAACGGGAGCAGACATTATGATTAAACATCATTGGATGGAAAAGCCGCCCGGCACAAAAGACCGAAAAAAATTGGCCCAGAATAAAAACGGATCATAATGGAAAAAGGAGCAGTCATGCTCTATTTCTTTTTGGTTCATAAAATGGAGGAACTCCTTTTCATTGCTGAGTTTAAAGCCTCAGCAAGTGTTTCATGCCATCCCTTGCAAAACTCAGTTATTTGCAGAGGATCGACCAGCTTCCTTTCTGATGACTCATACCGGGCTTCAAAGTCGTACATTCTTTCTATTTCCATATGATAAAAAACCTGATAGCCTATTTTGGGATATACGCTGCTTTCAGTCCACTGCAGATTCTCGCTATGGTCTACGATAATATATCCCAATTGTGTGCACTGCCCTTCGGCATAGCCTTCTTCCATGGCTTCTCTCTTAAAACATTGCTTCGGGCTTTCACCCTTTTCTATGTGGCCGCCGGGAATATCCCACCCCCGATTCTGCAAATTCACTAATAAAACCTTTCCCTCTAAAAAGCAAAACCCATGAGCGCTCGTAATAAATTCTCTCTCCGGAAGATAGGCTGCCTCCTTCCAGGTTAATTTTATCCTTGCTCCGCCCCAATCCACGTAAGCAGCAGTCATATATTTACCTCGCTTTTTTTTAATCCAATTAATTACATTCAACGCTTCCCGTATTATTTCCTTTTTTGCAGCTAAGTGGTTCCTGCTTAAAGATTTTTCTTTATAAGTGCTATAATATGAAAGTATTTAAAAAAGAAGGGCTTGATCATATTGGCAATGACAAAGAAAAAACGGGTAATAAAAGAGATAAGGCAGCTCATCATGATTACGCTAGGTGCGGTGATTGCAGCGGCAGGACTTGAGTTTTTCCTTGTTCCCAATAATATTCTCGATGGCGGGGTTATCGGTCTTTCCATTATCGCTGCTGAACTGACCGGGTTAACCATGAGTATATTCCTGATTGTTTTAAATCTGCCATTTCTCTATATTGGCTTCCGTAAAATAGGAATGAAATTTACGATACATACGTTATACGGTGTTATTGTTTTATCTGCCAGTACCGCTTATCTGCATCATTTTGAGCCGGTAACCAATGATTTATTTTTAGCGACGGTCATTGGAGCTGTCATTCTCGGTACAGGGGTCGGCCTTGTGATCAGGACTGGCGGAGCTTTGGACGGTTCAGAAATTATCGCCATCCTAGTCAGCAAGAAGCGCCCAGTGTCTGTCGGCCAATTCATCATGATTGTCAACGTATTTATATTTATTCTTGCGGCCTTCCTCGTTTTCAGCTGGGAAACTGCCATGTACTCCATTATCACCTATTATATTGCATATAAAATGATTGATATCGTTGTGGAAGGTATGGAAGAGCTGAAGTCGGTTACGATCATTTCCGATATGCCTGAAGAAATCTCTGCAGAGCTTATGAAGCAATTAGGGCGGGGGATGACCTATATTCAGGGCCAGGGTGTTTTTACCGGGGAGCCGAAAAAAATCATTTATACCATCGTAACACGGATTGAATTATCTACGCTCCGTTCGATTGTGGAAGATATCGATCCGAATGCATTAGTGGCTATAGAAAATATTGCCGATGTCAGCGGCAGCAACTTTGACAAAGGCACAGCTCATTAATTGTGAAATGAAGAAAGCAGCCTCCTGCACAATAGGAGACTGCTTTCTTTGTTATAAAAACAGCAGCAAGCTGAGCGCCATGACGGCCATTCCTGCCACAAGTCCATAAATGGAAGTATGGGCTTCATCATACTTCTTGGCAGCCGGCAATAATTCATCTAGAGAAATGAACACCATTATTCCGGCAACTGAAGCAAAAATGACACCAAACATTACATCGTTTAAATATGGCATTAAAATCAAGTATGCGACAAATGCGCCAATTGGCTCTGAGAGCCCTGATAAAAATGAGAGCTTAAAAGCCTTCTTCTTGCTCCCAGTGGCATAATAGACAGGAACTGAGACAGCAATCCCCTCTGGGATATTATGGATCGCGATAGCCGCCGCAATGGCGATTCCAAGCGATGGGTCCTGAAGTGCAGATGTAAAAGTTGCAATTCCTTCCGGGAAGTTATGAATCGCAATCGCCAAAGCGGCAAAGGTCCCCATTTTTAAGAGTGCCGGATCTTCGACAACCTTGCCTGCATCATTCATCTCTTCAACTGTTCTTACTTCATGCGGGTTATCCTTTTTAGGAATAAACCGATCTATTAGTGCAATAAGGACTATCCCCCCAAAAAAACCTCCAACTGTTGCCCAATTGCCGTTTACTTGACCTAATGCTCCTACAAGTGCATCTTTTGCTTTTACAAATATTTCAATCATGGAGACATAAATCATTACACCTGCCGAAAATCCAAGTGCCAATGATAAAAACTTCGTATTCGTTCTAGAAGTAAAAAAAGCCATTAAACTGCCAATACCTGTCGCTAAGCCAGCAAACAATGTGAGACCTAATGCAAATAATACTTCCTGCGACATTTCACTCTCTCCTTTTTCACTGTTGCCAAAAAGTTTCACTAGGGCAACTTTTGCGTTAAAAAAATATATATCCTAGATTACTAAAAGTATATGCGCCTAACTTAAAAAGTTTACTTTGGTAAACATTTTATCTCCAACGCAAACCAAAAGCAATAAAAATGACTCCGCAATTCTTTTTTCTTCAATATTATAAGAATGATTGAGGAAAATGTGCATTAAAAAAATCAAAAAAACCTCCGCTACTTACCACAGCGAAGATCAATCCCAGACACGTTTTAACTTGAAAAGTTCCTGAAAGTATCCCCATACAGATATGGGCGACATAATCATTTGATAAAAAAGGATAAATGCAAAAAAACCTAATATATTTTTTCTTACTTTCAAATTAAGATTTTTAAAAACATAATGCTTTTGATACATATATAAGATACCGTAACTTAGAATTGTAAGCGGCAGGACAAATAAGGTCATTGGACCAACTACCCAGAAATAACCGAAGAATGCCAGCATTAATCCAGGGATCCAGAAGAAAGTATACACCATGTCCAGATATGGCATAACAAGGTTAACGCCCGTTAAATATTTTGTGTAAATTTGGGGCTGATTCCATGGTTTAATTTCATTCAGGCCTTCAATCATTCCCCTTGCCCACCTGGACCTTTGCTTTGCAAAGTGTGATAGATTGGAAGGAACATCCGTAAATGCTGCAGCCAGCGGCTCAAAATACACTTTCCATTCTTTCTGAAGAAGTCTCCATGTCAAGACAATATCTTCGCCAATGGCATCGGGCCAGCCATTTACCTGGCGGACGGAATTTGTTTTGTACAAACTGAAGGCCCCTTGAGCAACCAGTGTTCCCTGATATAACCCCTGCAGCCTCTTTATTGAAGCAATCCCCAGATAATAATCCCACTCCTGTATTTTAGTCAATAGGTTTTCACGGCTATTGCGCACAAGCATGGAGCCTGCTACGGCACACACTTCTTCAGGACTGCTTTCCATGCGTGCCACTAAAAAGCGGACCGCTGAAGGATGAAGCAGGGTATCGGCATCAAGCGAGATAACATACTCTGTTGTCACATGCTGCAGCCCTTTGTTTAACGCATGGAATTTTCCCGGCTTAGATTCCTTTAAAACCTTGATTTCAAGGTTAAGCTCTTTTTGAGCCCTTACTAATTCACAATAGGTATTGTCTGAAGAACGATTGTCTATGACAATAGCTTTAATTTTGCCTTTATAATCCTGGCTTGCCACATAGCTTAACGTCTGAAAGATTGTATTCTCTTCATTGAAGGCAGCTACCAGCAATGTCACTTCCTTATCAGGATCCGGATTTTTAAATGAAGGCTGCCTGTCCAAAAGCAGGCTCATCACCAGAAAGGCATTCATATAGCCAGGTAAATAGGCAATACCGCCAATAATAAGAATACTGATCGGGAGTGTGACAATTTCCGATAAGTCCTTCAGCCATGGCAGCGATAGATATATAGAAAAAGTCAGCCATACTGCTGAAGAGAGGTGGCTGAGTACAAACTTTTTATTAATGGAGACATATAATTTTTTTCTTCCGTGTCTTGCTGCCGGCTCGATGGGTGTTAGACTTGGCTTCATAGGCTCACCTTCAAAATGATATACTTAATTAAAAAATATATCATTCTGAGAGTCAAGTAACCTGGTAAATAACACCAGATCTCCGGGCGGATGAATAAGTGTTTCTGCCTCATGGATCCGAGAGTATTTACATACTGGACTTCCTATTACTCCGGGTAAGTCCCTCTTAAAAAATCAATTGATTGAACAATTAATTCCTTTAGCACTTCTACATCGATATCTGCAATCTTATTTATGTAAACACAAGCTTTTCCGGTGGTATGTTTCCCAAACCTTTCAAGCAATTCATCTCTTTTTCTATCCCCGGGTGCAAAATAAAGGCTAATTTTTGCCTTTCTTGGCGAAAAGCCAACAAGTGGTGCATCCCCTTCATGACCAGTTGCATATTTATAATGATACGAACCAAAGCCAATGATGCTTGGTCCCCACATTTTTGCCTGATAGCCTGTCGTTTCTGTAAAGATATCCAGCAGCCTATATGCATCCTCCCTCTTTTTAGGACTCTCAACTTTTTCTATGAATTCAATTACACTGTTATCGTTCTCTTTGGTTTTAACTTCATACATTATAGGCCAACTCCTTATTTGGATTTGATTAGTACTTCTCTAAAATACAGGTAATGTCCTTCTGAAAACCAATACTCCCGGCAAAAAAAGAGCAACCATATGATTGCTCCTCACCCTCTTCTTATTTTAGAAAGGTACCTTCCATATACTCCTTATATGCGGTTCGTATTTCTTCTTCCGTGTTCATAACAAACGGTCCACGGGCAACAACCTGTTCTTTGACTGGCTCGCCTGCATATAGTAAAAAGCGCAAAGGCTCTTCGGCTTTGATGAAAATTTCGCTTCCAGCGTCCCCGCCATCTCCCAATTCAAGAACCTGGCCTTTTGCTGCATATGCTTCATTTTCTCCAAAAACCCCGCTGCCTTCTATAATATAGATGAAGCCCTTGTAGCTTCCAGGCAGATCTTGCGAGGCTTCCGCTCCTTTTTTCATGTTAGCTTCAACCATCGTTACAGGCACATGATTTAAGGCAGGAGATACAACCCCCTTTGAGGATCCGGAGAAGACTTTAAAAATAACGCCATCTTCCTCTCTGACAGGAACTTCACTGCCTTTAAGATTTTGATATCTAGGCGCTGTCATTTTCTTCCCGCTGGGCAGATTGATCCACAGCTGCAGCGAATGGGCAGTTATTCCTTCTGATGGCACTTCGTTATGAACGACACCGCTGCCTGCTGTCATCCATTGAACATCTCCTGGCCCTAACACGCCTCCTTCACCGGAATGACTATCGAAATGTTCAATAGCCCCTTCAATAACATAAGTTACGGTTTCTATACCGCGATGGGGATGGATGTCAAACGCACCTTTTTGAAATTTATCCTCCATCATCAGAAGGAATGGGTCAAACTTCTCCCAATTCCCTGGTTCTATCACAGGGCCTGCTGCATGAATGGGGCTATGCTCCTGCAGATATACTTTCCTGATTGAAGCAATTTCCCGCTTAGTAATCTCCTCATTTTCCATACGCCATTTCTCCCCTTTACATGTAAAGGGAGCAATTGAATAACAATTGCTCCATCTATTATGTTTACTGATTACCTTTTTTTATCCACCCGGCAACTGTGACGGTTCTTTTCGCCTGATGCTTAACAGCTTCCTTCACATCTTCAATCATTTTTCCATCCTGGTCAACTGTTACGCTAGTTCCATACGGATTGCCTCCTGCTCCGAAGAGAACCGGATCTGTATATCCAGGAGCAGCGACAATCGCTCCCCAATGATACATTGTTGTATAAAGGGAAAGAATTGTTGCTTCCTGCCCCCCATGAGGATTTTGGGCTGATGTCATTGCACTTACTGCCTTATTCGCAAGCTTTCCTTTCGCCCAAAGACCGCCAGTTGTATCAAGGAACTGCTTCATTTGGGAAGGCATATTGCCGAAACGGGTCGGCACGCTGAATATAATGGCATCTGCCCATTCAAGATCGTCCGGCTTGATTTCAGGCACATCCTTTGTTGCCTCGACAGTTGCTTTCCATACAGGATTGCCTTCAATTGCAGATTGCGGTGCCAATTCTGGAACCTTAAAAACCCTAACTTCCGCACCAGCTTCTTTACCGCCTTCCTCCGCCCATTTAGACAATTGATAGTTTGTTCCGCCCATGCTGTAAAAAATTACGGCCAATTTCACATTTTCCATATTAATCGTCTCCTTTTTAGTTGAATTTCCAAATAACCTTGATAGGATACCCATATCAGCACCGCCTATTCTTTCATAGTCTTCCCTATTAATTCATTGCATTAACTAATTTTATATTTGTTTATACCAGCGGGCTGCAGCTTGAACCTCACCCATGGTTAATTGGTGTCCAAAACTTTCCCAGTGAAGCTCGACTTTCGCTCCTGCACTTTCCAATAAAGACTGTAAATCAGTAGATTCTTCTGCGGGACAAATCGGGTCATTGGTTCCTGCAGCGATAAATACTGATGTTCCGCTAAGATCAGGCAATTCAGCACCACGCCTTGGAACCATCGGATGGTGCAGAATCGCTGCTCTTAAGGAGTTTTCATGATGGAATAATAAGCTTCCTGCAATATTAGCTCCATTGGAATAGCCAATTGCCACTATGTTTTCACGCTTAAATTTGTATTTCTGTGCAGCTTCATCTAAAAATCCGTTTAATTCTTTAGTGCGAAAAATCAAATCCTCTTCATCAAAGACACCTTCTGCCAGTCTGCGGAAAAATCTCGGCATACCATTTTCCAGCACATTTCCGCGCACACTTAGAACAGAGGCCTCCGGATCAATATGCCCTGCAAGCGGAAGCAGGTCAGTTTCTGTACCTCCTGTTCCGTGAAGCAGCAATAATACAGGTTTAGAAGGATCTTTTCCTTGTTGAAAAATATGTTTCATAGTATCTTCCCCTCTTCGTTTTAATCCAGTTCCCTAACTTCAATTGGGATTAATTTCCGCTCAATGCGATTTCTCATATCCTCATATTGTTCAGGAAGCATCAGCTTCTCTCCCATTTTCCCAGGTGATTCGTCATGCGCAAATCCAGGAGGGTCGGTTGCAATCTCAAACAGAATTTCCCCTTGCTCCCGAAAATAAATGGCATTAAAATAATTCCGATCCCTGACTGGCGTCACACTATATCCATTTGACCTCACATACTCCTGCCACTCCAATTGATCCTCATCATCTTCTGCCCGCCAGGCGATATGATGGACTGTACCGACACCCATCTGGCCGCGCTTGCCGGAAACCTTTTTCAGGTCTATGACATTGCCGATTTGGGCAGTGGATTGGAACCGGATCATTTCTTCCTCTTCCCCAATACGTTCAAGGCCCATTACCCTTTCAAGCAGGTTTGCCGTTTGTTCAGGCTGGGATGAATAAAGAGTCGCCCCAGCAAATCCCTTTATTGCAGCATCTGGAGTGATGCCTCCAAAAGACCATGTATTTATTTCTCCCTCATCTCTTTCTACCAACTCTAATACAAGGCCATGTGGATCAAGAAGCTTTATCAATTCTTCTCCGAATCTTTTTTCCCTTGTGTAAGAAATATTAAATTTCTTAAATCTGTCTTGCCAAAATCCAAGGGCACCTTTGGGAATGGCATAGGAGGTGACCCCAACCTGGCCATCCCCTATAACTCCCTGGAAAGCATTTGCCCATGGAAAGAAAGTAATGATTGTCCCCGGCTTTCCTTCTTGATTGCCAAAGTACAGATGATAAGTGCCGGGGTCATCAAAATTTACGGTCTGCTTGACCATTCTCAAACCTAGTACACCTGCATAAAAATCGACATTCTCCTGCGGATGGCCGACGATGGCAGTGATATGATGGATCCCGCTAGTTTTTCTGCCCACTGTAAACACCTCTTCCTATTTAATGTATCCTAAATTCAGCCAATAAAACTCATTTCAATTCAAATATTTTTAATTCAAGATATTAATTTAAATCTCTGTCCGCTTTTTAACTTTTTCAAGTAAATTTATTAAATCATCCAGCTCATCTGAATTCAGTTCTTCAAAAAAAGTATTCACCTTTTGCTGGTGTTTCGGCATAATCTCTTCCAATAACTTATTTCCTTTGTCAGTTAAACCAATATGAATCGCCCGGCGGTCATTCGGACATGCGATTCTTTTGGCATATCCCTTTTCCACAAGCTTATCAATTACATAAGTCATCGAGCCGCTCGTAATTAATATCCTCTTTCCAATTTCATGTATCGCCTGCATATCATTGTGGTATAGAGCTTCCAGCACTGAAAACTCGGTCATGCTAAGGCTATAATTGGTGATACTGTCCTTTATGCATTCTTGAATGGATTTGGATGTCTGCATGAGAATCAGGAATGCCAGGTTAGGGCAAGGCCTTTTCATATTATCACCTGCCAATACTTCGAATTAATTTATCTTGATTTCGAGATAATTATAAAATACATTTATGATTGTGTCAATCATCCGGATTGAACTCTTTCATCATTCCGCATTGAAAACGAGAAAGGCAGGGAAGAAAGCTGAATTAATTTAGCCAAGTGTTTTAACTCATTTTTAATCACTGATTATTTTACATCATTCAGCATATTGACTTCTTCTTTAACATAAAGGTATATATGATTTATAATATTAGAATTTTCCGATAAGTTTAGGGGTGAGGGAATGTATAAAATATACTGCCGAATGGTTCAAAAAACCTTCAAGCTGGGATCGCCTTTTCTGCCATGGCGGGAACCGGAATTATTAGAAGGTCCCAATAGCCTGGACAAGCTTCCTGATGTTATTAAGAAGAATGAGATCAGCAGAATTCTGATTGTAACTGACAGCGGCATCAGTGGTCTTGGCCTAATGGATGGTTTGCTTTCAAATTTACAGAAAAAGAACATTGAGTTTTATATATATGATAAAACCATTCCAAATCCTACAATTACGAATATAGAAGAAGCACTTGAGGTATATAAAAAGAATGACTGCCAGGGGATTATTGCTTTTGGCGGAGGTTCTCCGATGGATTGTGCCAAAGGAGTTGGTGCAAGAGTTATGAGGCCAAAGAAAAGCATTTCACAAATGAAAGGCCAATTTAAGGTTAGAAAAGAGCTCCCTCCCATTTTTGCAGTCCCGACCACGGCAGGTACTGGAAGTGAAGCCACCGTTGCAGCGGTCATTACTGACAGCAGCTCACACGAGAAATATGCGATTATTGATTTGAACTTAATCCCGCATTATGCAGTTCTTGACCCGTTGATTACATTAAAAATGCCTCCTCATATAACAGCTGCAACCGGTATGGATGCACTAACCCATGCCATCGAAGCCTACATTGGCAGAAGCAATACAGCAGAGACTAGAAAATTCAGCATAAATGCAGTCCGCCTAATTTATGATAATCTTTATGAAACATACCAGAATGGCGAAAACCTGACGGCAAGAGCCAATATGCAGAAAGCTGCGTATCTTGCAGGATTGGCTTTCACCAGGGCCTATGTTGGCAATGTTCATGCTATTGCCCATACACTCGGAGGTTTTTATTCGGTCCCTCACGGTTTGGCAAATGCCGTCATCCTTCCATATGTCCTGGAGCATTATGGAGAGGCAGTATGGGACCCTTTGGCCGAGCTGGCAGTGGCCGCAGGTATCGGCAATGCGTCAGATTCGGCTGAAGAAAATGCTAAAAATTTTATTCTTAGCATAAAATCCCTAAACAGCAGAATGGGGATCCCGCCAAAAGTAAGCGGAATTCAAGACAGGGACATTCCAATCATGGCTGAACGTGCCTTAAAGGAAGCCAATCCCCTGTATCCTGTTCCGAAAATCTTCAGCAGAGATGATATGTTTAGACTGTACCAGCTGATAAAAGATTAAAAAGGGAAATTCCTGTGCCTTTCTTTATTTAAAAATCAATCTGTTAAAAGTTTATTTAAGAAATACCAGTTTCAATATACCTTCTTATAAACTGCCACTCACCAGGAGCACCTTCGCTCTGAAAAAATACATTGGCTGTTAACAGGCTTATCCCTGTGATAATAATGCTTTCGTATATGTATGCAAGCATTTCTCTCTCCCTTAGCTTGGCTATACGATTCAAGGTTCAACAATAAAGAACGAATGGCTCTCTTATGATTAGATATTGCCTTTCAAGCAAAATCAGCTTGTGTGAATGGCGCTAATCTATTCCCAATAGCGCCCTTTCAGGCTGAATTAACAGCAGTCAATGACGCTTATGAATGAGAATAATGCCTTTTGGACTGAATCATCATCAGCCAATGGCGCTTATCACTAGGAATAGTGCTTTTCAGATAGAATACTCATGAACGAGTGGCGCTTATTGATGTGAATTAATCCAATTGCTCACACAAAAAAAGGCGGTTTGCACATGACTGCATTCCGCCTTTCTAGAAACGTTTCTTAATAAAATTCATGAACACAAGCATGGAAGTTGAAATAAGTAATATAATTGAAACCCACATCCAAGCCAGTTCCATATCCCCTGAATCCATAGCAACGTAGATCGCGGTGGGAAGTGTTTGTGTCTTTCCGGGAATATTGCCTGCAAACATTAATGTGGCGCCGAATTCCCCTATTGCCCTGGCAAAGCTTAATATTGCTCCTGTCATAATGGCTTTAGAAGCCAGCGGCATCGTTACATACAGAAAAACCTTTAAATCTGATGCACCATCGACTCTTGAGGCGTCTTCAATCTCATTGTCAATGGATTCAAAACCAGCCCTGGCAGATTGATACATCAGTGGAAATGCTACAACGGCCGCGGCAATGACAGCAGCCCACCACGTAAAAATGACTGGCCCGTTAAACAGCGATTCAATCCCTCGTCCGACGAAAGATTGCTTTCCAAAAACCACAATAAGCAGAAATCCTACAACGGAAGGTGGAAGGACCAATGGCAAAAGCAGCAAAGTATCTATAATTGCCTGGCCTTTAAACGTCCGATTTGCCATCAGTTTTGCAGCTAAAACCCCTATCACTAAAACAGCGAGAAGCGATATAGAGGCAATTTCCAGTGAGAGTTTAACCGGTGACCAAAAGTATTCGGATTGAATCATTTCAGCAGGTAAGAAAAACCGTATTGCTCCATTTAGACATACCTTGTTCAGATTGCATAAATACGTAGAAAAGCTGTTCCGTATCCCGGTTTTTACTCTCTTTTAATACTCCCAGCTGATTGAAAATAATCATATAAACTCCTTTGTAAATAGAAATACATCTGTAAATATAATATACCTTATCATTATAAATGAAAAATTTAGTGAAGCATTCTATTAACTTGAAGTTTTTGTGTCATAAGTCACGTTTAGATTTTTATAATAAATCACTGTCGCCTCCAGATTGCCTTGTTCAGACTGTGCGAAGCCTGGTATGATGCCTGCTTTAAGATATCCTGCTGATTGATAAAGGATATTGGAAACATCACCTTCTCTTGTATCAAGTACAAGCAGGCTTCGGCCCTCCTGTTTCGCTTTATCTTCTGCCGCTTTTAATAACAATCGTCCCAAACCCTTTCTGCGGATGGAGGGGTCAGTCATTAATTTTGCAATCTCCGCACGATGGCTTCCATTTTCTTTCTGGCATAAATGGAGCTGGATTGTTCCGGCAGCTTTTCCATCCATTACAGCTAAAAACAAAACCACATCATTGTTTTTTAATAAATCCTCCCAATATTCCTCTGCCTTAGCTTGATCAAGCGGAGGCAGAAACCCTATTGACGCTCCCTCATTTACCACCTCAATTAATAGTTTGGACAGCTCTTTTTTATATCCTTCAATGGATTTAACCTCGAAAATATCCATACCCGTTCACCCGTTTCTTAATTTTTCTATCCAATCCGCCTCTGGCGAATCTATTACATTAACATTCCATATAAGTAAAAAGTTCTCCTCCCTTCCTCAAAACAAAACCAATAAAAAAAGCTCTGCCAAAAATTTCAGGCAAAGCTTTCATTATGCTTTTATCGAAACCAGCCCTTCTTCTTAAACCACCAAAACATGCCTAAGGCAATAATAAACATTAAAAACAGCGTTTCAAAGTAACCATATTTCCATGTTAATTCCGGCATGTTTTCAAAATTCATTCCGTAAATGCCCGCTATGAAGGTTAATGGCATGAATATGGTGGTTATCACGGTAAGGACTCTCATCACCCGGTTTGTCTGATGGGAGTTGATCGATAAATAACTGTCACGGATATCGGTCGTCAATTCCCTGTTTTCATCAATCATTTCAGTCAATTTCAACAAATGGTCATGAATATCAGCAAAGTATTCGTATCTTTCCTTTACGCCTTTAAGCCTGTGAGAATTAATGACACGGTATATTAAATCCCGCATCGGAATGACTGTATATCTTATCTGCAATAAATGATGACGGATATCAAATAATTTCTCCAATAATTCTTCCATTGTTTCATCATTTGGATTATCTTCAATGAGACTCAAACGATCTTCCAGGTGATAAACGATGGGAAAGTAATTATCCACTATTTTATCAATGATATGATACATGACCAAATAGGGGTCCCATTTATTGATTTTCTTACTCTGGCTCAGCCTTTCCCAAACATCATTCATTTCTTTGGAGAGCTCATGGTGGTACGATACTATGTAATTTGAACCGATGAAAAAGTTGATTTCCTGCTTATCTTCGTTAATATGATTTAAGCTATGGGTGACAAAAAAGCTGTAGTCTTCATAATAATCCATTTTAGGACGCTGGAGTTTAACAACACAATCCTCTATTGCCAGGGGATGAAAATGAAAAGTCTTGTCGAGTTCAGCTGTTTCCTCCTCGTTTGGCTGATCAAAATCAACCCAAAACCACTTATAACTTTCCCACTCTGCTTTCAGCCTCTCAAATGTAATATCTTTCTGCAGTTCATCTTTCTTATTTACAGCTTGTATTCTAATCATGATTGTCTCCTAGTCTTTCCATTCTGTAAACGTATTTTTTCCACTTTTGATAACGATATCCTAATGAGCACTCTTCCAATTGAATATTTATTATTTACCTCTTCACCTTGCACTGTTAAACAAGAAAATACTTTCTTATTCTAGTCAGTCTACTGTAATAATTCGGTAAATACCTCTATATCCGTCTACTTTAACGCTTTTATCCAAAAAAGTAATTTTAATTAACAAAAAATATTTACTTGTCAACTAATTAATTTCAAATAATAAGTCGCTGACGAGAAGAGTAAGACAGGAATGCTTTTCCAAAGAGAGCCGGCATATGGTGAAAGCCGGTGTCCAGTACCTGATCCGAAGATCATCTCTGAGATGCAAAGCTGAAATACAGTAAGCTTTGACGGGTTTTCCACCGTTACATTGGAACGCGTATGATTGTACGTAGCTGAGTGCTACAGTTTTGAACTGCAGAATTAGAGTGTATCGCGAGTATAGACTCGTCCCTTTCTGGGATGGATGCAAAAGCTTCTTTATAAAGAAAAACCAGGCTCTTAAACAGCCTGGTTTTCCTATTCCTTCACCTCAATTCCCGCTGCCTAGTTGAGAGTTTTCACAAACCCGGTACTGTTTGCCTGATACCCTAAACTTAAATAAAAATGATGAGCGTCTTCACGCTCAGTCCTGTTTCCGCTATTTAGTACGATTCCGGCAGCCCCCAATTGTTCTGCAAAATCTTCCACAGCCAGCATCAGCTTCTTGCCTGCACCAATCCCTCTGTAATTACTATCAGTAACTAAAGCAATAACCCGGATATGAATGCCGTCAGTATTGTATAAAAGACCTGTATGGAATCCAGCCATGCCAATAACCTTATCTTTTAGACATGCCACTAATGTGCAGTAATCAGGATGTGAGCCGATGTTATTAAGTCTTGTTTCCATTTGCTCTTGCGATACAGGATAACCCAAGTCTCCCATTAAACGGGCAAGCTTGGGAATATCCTCAATAGCCGTTTTCCTGATATGTATCTTATGCTTCATTTTGCACCTTCCTGCCTTCAAGCGGTTTTATTCCCTTATCCAAATTGCTTTTGTATATCCAATTTTCAAACCTGCTTTTTCCATATTATTCTGGCTTACCGAACCAAACCTTGCCTGACCAGTCAGCAGCTCGGCATTATTTGTAATCGCTTGGCATATTCGGGCTTGAATAAGCGCGCTGTGGACTCCCATGTTTCTGAAAGAAGGCAAAACAGCCGCGGCCGCAAGATTTGCCACCCCTTCTTCCATAAAAATGACACCTATTCCAGCTGGTTCGTTGTTTACAAATGCTAGGTAAAAGGCCCAGTTTTCATTGCCATAAAGCACCTCATTATTTTCAGCTATCCCCTGGCTAAGGAAACCAGGCATGCCAAATCCCTTTGTATATACCTCGCCGAAAAGATCAAATTCCTTTCTTTGTATCCTGCGTATATCAATGCCAGCATGAATGGGAAGATCCACAAGATCTGAAGGCTCCGCAAACAAAGTGGTATGGAAATCACATTGATAAAATCCTTTTTGATGAAGCAGCTTCAGTAAATCTGATGATCCGTTTGATGGTGTGATCTCCAATCGAATTGGGATTCCTTTTCCCTGGTAGAAATCAACTATTTGATCCAGAACTTCTGTATCGGCTTCCTTAAATCCTTTAACGAGATTGAATGATGGACCCGGAATATTCCTGGCAAAAAAAGCGGTTGTCTGGCCAATTCTTTTAATCTCAACGCCCATTGGGTTTTCATCCCGATTTTTAATAGCTGTCAATCTGGATTGCAGCACATCTGTCTCTGCCTGGTCCAGCCTCTCAGCTAAGTCACTTTTCATCACTAGATTCATAATTTTCACCTCATTTATTAAACGTCAAGCCTTCCAAAAGAATGCAATATTTTATATCGCTTAACTGCAAGTATTCCTTTCCAATGATTGCGTGCAATTTGGAATTCATTATCAAATTGTCCCCAGCTCCAGGAAATATCCCATGTTCCTTCATTTGAGATCTGCTCAATATAGAAATCAAGATTATCATCAATTAACGTTCCAAATTTCATAGAAAGAGAATCTTCTGGATGCTCAGCAAAATCCAAGGGAGTGGCTGTATAGCCTAATCCCCAATCTTCTTTTTTCTTCCCGGCAGCTTTGTATGCAAGAGCATTCACTTTCTCAGCCGTATGCTTGAGAGTGTAATTAATTCTGGAATCAAATTCAGTTTCCTGCTTAGACATTAACTTTACCAGCTTCTGAAAATTGTTAATTTCATGCCTATCCATCTCATCAGCTTCCATTATGTAATCAGCTGCATCCTTAATTGTTTCCCACCCTATTTCAGCAGAACTGGTACCAGGTGGTGACCAATGCAATAAGAACCCGGCAAGCTCCGCACTTGGGTTATAAGACCAATTTCCCTGGACATTCTCTGTCCAATGCCACCATGGAGCATGTGGGTACTCGTTGTTTGAAGGCATAACTGATGGCCACATTTTCTTCTCATGCATATAGCTGTGTTCTAAATAATTTACTAGTTTTTGTACAACATTTAACTCGGGTTTTGCTTCAATGTCCATCAAAATTTGTCCGGCCGCCCATGAAGCCATCGGTGAGGAGTAAGGGGACCAGAAATCAGGTTCAATGCCATGGCCAAATCCTCCATCGTCATTCTGAAAAGCTTCAATACATTTTATTACCCCTTCATCATTACGATCCTCAAAATGGTATGACCATAAAGCTGATTCAAGCGGCCTTGCATTTCTTTTAATCCATCTGCCTGTATTCTCAAATCTTTCTTTCGTTATCTTCATAAATTATTTCCTTTCATAATTAGGCGTATTTGATTTCTTATTAGTTTTCTAGCTATAATTTCAATTTCCTTTCTTAAGCAATAAAAAAGGAAAAGAGTCAAAGCTCTTTTCCTAATCAATCCACTTTACAATATCATCGAATGGTCTGCGTGTTTTCGGCCTTGGGTCTTTCACTCTGTACCCAAATGCACACATTACCGACAGCCCGAAGCTTCCTTCTTCAAGCAAACCTTCCTCATTCAGCAGCTTATTCATTTTCTCAATATCGAAACCTTCAATTGGGCAGGAGTCTATGCCAATTTGTGCAGCAGCGGTCATCATATTCCCCAGTGCGATGTAGCTTTGCTTACAGGCCCAATCAAAGAGAGGGCGGTCCCCTTCCAGAAGATCAAAATCAGACTTCTGGAATTCCTCTATCCGCTGCAAATATTTTTCCATCATTTCTTCGGGCATCCCCAGAGTATTTCTAAAATGATCCTGCAGATACTGGGAATCATATTTAGTATCTTTTTTCGTTCTTGCCAGGACTAAAACAAAGTGGCTTGCTTCAGGCAGTTTACCGAATGCTCCCCAGGAGGCATTCTTAATTTTCTCACGGAGCTCCTGATTCTGAACAACCACAAAACGCCATGGTTCAAAGCCAAATGAACTTGGTGACAGACGGCCTGTCTCCAATATAAATCGAAAATCTTCTTCGGGAATTTCTTTATTTGGATCAAATTCCTTTGTCGCATGCCTGAATTGATAGGCATTCAGAATGTCTTCCTTTAAATTTTCCTTTTCACGCAAAACCAAACACTCCTTTTCTGACTGTTCTAATTTTAACGTAACACATTACAGCATAACATTCATGAAATCAGCTTTTAGTTTGCCCTTTTCATTGCCCTCCCTAATCATTTTGGGCTCTGTCTTTGTAAATCCATAGACAGTCTGATCATATCCCGGCAAAGAATTCCATTTTCATGGATATCTTCTTTGTAATGCCGCACAAAAAAATCTCTATCGACCCCAGTGATTCTAAAACCGCATTTTTGGTAAAGAGCCAGCTGCCCGATACTGGAATTCCCCGTACCAATTTCAAGGGTTTTATTTCCACCTTGAAAAGCAAGCTCTATTGCATGCTGAAGAAGTTTTTTGCCGATGCCCTCTCCCTGATATTTTTCACTAACGGCAATATTAACAATCTCACAGGTTCCTGGCCTTGTGGCAAGAAGGATATAAACGCCGACTGCTGCTCCGTTAAGTTCAGCAATATATGTTTCCCCTCGATTTAGATAATCCTCAATAAATTCAATTGAAGGATCTGCCAATAATAGCAGGTTCATAGGAGGGGGCTCTGAATGGCAAATACTTCGAATCTTCATTATGTCCTCCTTTTTATGTCAAGGCTTTCAAAATAATCTTTGAAAATACTTTCTGTTTGTTCTTTCGGATCAAAAACGGAATGTCCTGCCCCTGCAATCAATTCTTCTTTTAATGAAGGGTGATATCTTCTAAATTCCTGCACCTCTTCTTCCTTTATCAGAGTGCCTTTTTCCTCTCCGCGCAATAAAAGGACCGGCCCTTCAATTTGATCCAGCCCATAGGTTAAGTCCAAATCCTCTGAATCCATCTGAAGTTTCATGGGGAGATCTTTATGAACCCTTGCGTGAATTCCATCTTCTTTTTTCACATAGAATTCTTCCTTTCTTTCTGCAAATTCTTCCGGGCTGATTTCCTGATTAGGGGAGATAGCCTGATAAAGCTCCTCCCATGTCTGATGAACTTTATATCTGGCGATTATGTTTTCAACCCATTCCTTTTTCATAACAAAGCTTTTTGCAGGAAAGTCCCCTACCACAAAGCCCTTTATTTTGCCCGGATAATCTACTGCAAACTGCACAGTATTCGGGACTCCCCTGGAAAATGAAATAAAGTGTGCTTTCTCAATTCCGGCGTGCTGGAGAACCGCCTCAATATCACTGGCCAGATGCCGGATTGTAAAGCCGGTCTTCGGAAGGCCGCTGTCCCCGCACCCTCTTAAATCAATTGAAATGACCCGTCTTGGTTTTCCCCATTTTCCTTGAGATAGTTTTTCCCCAATCCACCTGAACATTCTTCCATTTGAAAGGTTCCCATGAATGCATATTACAGGAAGGCTGTCATTCTCGAATGCAGGTATCCATTCCAGATAATGAAGGGTAAAGTCTTCCTCTCTTTCTATAAAATGATGATCCATAGCTGTCATCTCCCCAGTTCATTTTTGATTACCTTTTTTATTTGAGTTTCCCTTTCATGCTTATCGATATATTCAAAATATCCAATTCTATTTCCCCAGGGATCCGAGAATGTTGCCCACTTAACAGGGACTTCTTTCCTCGTATGGATATCAAATGGTGTTATTTTTAATTCTGTGATCAGCCTTTCACGTTCCTGTTCAAGATCAGGCACACCCAGCCTAATTGGACCGCTTCCTATACTGGGAGTTCCCTCAGCTATCTGAAGCCAGCACCCTGTGATGAGTTCCCACTCTGCAAAACCTTCATGCGGAATGAAATCAGGTTGTTTATTAAGTAAAGTTTCGTACCACCACAGTCCCTTTTTCATGTCCAGCACCCTGAATTGAATCGTCATTTCATAGATCATTTCCGTCCTCCCATCCCATTCCAATTTATGTAATTCGTTAAAATCATCACATTTCCTTTATTTTATTGTTTTTGAACCAAAGTAAAGGGAATTAAGAGTATTGGATAATAGAAAGGGAGTTGATTAACCATGACAATTAATGCTTTAGTATTAAACTGTACGCTAAAAAAGAGCAGTGAACCCTCCAATACCGATGCACTTATAGATGAGGTTATTAAATTTTTTGATGAAACGGAAGTGGAAACAGAGGTCATTACAGCTGCAGACTTTAAGATTGGATATGGCATTACTTCTGAAGCTGTGGATCAGGAGGATGAATGGCCGGATATTTTTAAGAAGGTTGAAGAGGCAGATATCCTTATCCTTGGTTCTCCCATCTGGCTTGGCGAGCAAAGCAGCATCACCACTAAAGTGATCGAAAGATTATATGGAGGGAGCAGTCTGACCAATGAAAAAGGGCAGTATATTTATTACAATAAGGTTGGCGGCGTAGTGGTGACTGGCAATGAAGATGGAGCCAAACATGTTTCGCGTTCTGTGCTATATTCACTCTCCCATATGGGATTCACCATACCGCCAAATGTTGACACTTATTGGGTTGGTGAGGCTGGTCCCGGCCCATCCTTCATTGAAGCAAAGGGCTATGAAAATGACTTCACAAGACAGCATGCCAAAATAATGGCCTATAATTTAATCCATTTTGCTAGAATGTTGAAAGCTCATCCGATACCTGCAGAAGGAAATATCGTTAAAGTCTAGTTGCATTAATAAGCAGTAAAAAACCAGCATTGGCCCTAAATGCTGGTTTTTCCTCATTATCTCTTAGGAGAAATCTCCAATCCCAATTGATCCAGTGCGTAGGTGATTCCCTGCTGCAGGATGGAGAAACATGGAATTTGCGTTTCTTTATTTCCGCTCTCTATTATTTGGAGGCTAAGTTCTGGTGAAATCCCGACAAATATGCAGTTGCTGCCCAATAGGGAAGCGGCTCGGACAAATTTCTTCAGGAAATCCAGAGTATATTGATCTACCCCTTTTAATGCAGTTAAGTCCAGTATTAGATACTCAGCTTTATATCGGGGAAGATTCAGTAATGTTCTGTTCAGCAATTCCTCTGCCCGCAGCTCTTCATATCTTCCAACCAAAGGGATGACCAAAATGGAATCGATCACAGGTATAATAGGAGAAGAAATCTCTTTAATGATTTCAGACAATACTCTGGTCTGCTCAGCAATTTCCTTTTCCAGCTCTTTCTGGGCGCTTTGTGTCCGCTCTTTTATCATTGCGCTAATATTCTGGGAAGGTGTAATTTCGGATTCGAAAAATTCGTATTCGGAATACTGGTCCCCCTGGACCTGGCTTTGCCTCACTTTATACCATATATTTGTTTCAAACAGGCCGCTTAACACCCCTGCCCAATGTCCAGGCAAAAAAGTGCCTTCTGTTTTTTTCCTTTGAGCAATATTAATCTTATATTCCCAGCCGCTGTTAACACGTACAATGGCTTTCTTTTCTTCGAGACAGAAGGAAACAATGTCTGTTTTTCCCCAACCAGCAGTTAGATAAATATTGGGCAGATGATTGATAATGTCTTCTTTTTCTTTATTCGATTCCAAATAAAATTTGCTGACAATTTTCCCTGTACGGTACCCTGCTGTTTCCAGCACAAGCTTGGCCGACTCTTCACCAGAGATTTCTTCAATGGAGTCCAGCAGTGTCTTGAAAGCTGTGTTTACCCAAAATACTACCACATCGTCGTTCTCAAATCTAAACGTTGCATCATCCAAATCCCAATCGAATAAAGATCCATTTACATTTATTTCATATTTGGAAGATTTAGTCTCCATCGAATGCCCCCTCATTTTATACTTTCGTTGCTGTCTAGTCATCTATTTAAAGAACATTATTATTCTACCCTCAAGATTATTTCGGAGTCAAAAATGTATATGCTTCTGTTAAACCCTTATTAAATATGAAAAAAACCTTTGAAATATAGCTGCTGAAATTTGCCGCCTGCGAGTCAAAATCCATTCAACTTTTCGCACTTTCTTTTTATTCACCTCCAAAAAAAAGATAGGCAAGCAAGTCTTCCCGCTTATACCTACCCTTCTTCTTCCCACATAATCGTAAATGTACTGCCTTTTGCCGAACTTTCTTTTAGAAATAAATTTGCGTCCAAAGCACCAGCCAGCAGTTTGCTGAATGGAAGCCCCAAGCCAAGCCCTCTTACTTTCAGCTTTTTCTGTTCACCCCTGTAAAAACGCTCAAAAATATAAGGCTGCTCCTCTTCCGCTACTCCTGAACCAGTATCATGAACCTCAATAAATTTCTCACTCAATATAACAGTAATGCTGCCATCTTCATCAATGGCATGATAAGCATTATTCAATAAATTAATCATAATCTGCTGCAGACGGTACGGGTCTGTTGATCTGCAGATGGTTTCAGAGGGCACTTCTACACGATAGTGAAAATGGCCTTTCTGAGCCAGTGCCCATTGCCTTACAATATCCTGCACGAGCTTATTCATATCACAGTTTTCGGGCCTGATAGAAAAAGCACCCGACGAAAGAGAATTAAAATCGAGCAAGTCCTCAATCATTTTCTGCAAACGGCTGACTTCTTTTAAAGAAATATCAAGAAATTCCTCTTTTTCTTCCCCGCTTACAACATCATCACGCACTGCCTGAATTAGACCGCTTATAGATGTGACAGGTGTTTTCAAATCGTGTGTGACCCCAGCCAGCAATTCTGCCCTAAGTTTTTCAAGGTGCATAAGCCGCTCAGTCATTTCTTTAAACGATATGATTAAATTATGAATCTCTTCCTCATTGGCCCTGGCTTTCAGTTCGATTTTATAGTCACCTTCGCTGACCTTCGAGGCAGCTTGAGCCACTTCCTGAATGGGTCTCGAAATTTTCCTGGAAAGAAAATAAATGACACTCCATCCGAGTAGACCCAATCCTGTGAGCATGATAAATAACAAGGAATATTCCTGATTTACATTCGTCAAATCATCTGCGCTTTGGACCACCACGACCCATCCAACCTGGTTATTATCGAATGATATCTCCGACTTAACCGCATACACTGCCTGACCATCCTGTGTCTCCAGTTTTTGGACGTTCTTTTGGTTCTCAAGCAAATCTGCAGGCAAAGTTCCGAGATTGGGACCAGCCTGGTTATTTCTCTGCATACGTCCAGATTTTTTATATAATATCTGGCCATTTAAATCGCTTATAAAAACCTGGGGATCAAACTTAAATTCCAGCAGCTTCGCTCTTTCCTCCAGCATTCTGTTAAAAAATGGATCAAATTCGATGCTGCCGTCCTGCTGTACGACACGCCCCGCTGTTTCATCAGCAACATACTGCAGCAAATTCAGCCGGTTTTCAAGAGTTGTCTGCCTGATCCACCACATAGATCCCGCTGCCAGTATGATAAGTCCGATGACAAGTGTAATAAGATAGCGGGTTGTCCAATAGCGGAGCAGTGTTGTTCTTTTGTTATTTTTCATAAACATGGAATTGGTACCCCATTCCTCTGAGCGTCCTTATTTCACCTTCTGTTTCCGGCCAGTCTGTTAATGCCTGCCGTATCCTCTTTACGGCCAAATCGACAGCACGGTCGCTGCCGTCATAATCCATTCCCCAGACATGTTCAATCAACTGATCCCTGGTAAAAGTTCTGTTAGGCCTTTCAGCCAAAAACAGAAGCAATGATAAATCTCGCGGAGTCAAGCTTATTTCCTTGCCATTCAGAAAAATGGTATGAGCATCAAAATTTATCGTTAAGCTTCCATATTGTATTATATGTTCATCCGTGTACACATTTGCTGATCGCCGTAATACCGCATTCACACGTGCAATAACCTCATCTCCGATAAAAGGCTTTGAAATATAATCATCTGCACCTGTATTCAAGCCCTTCAGCTTGTAATCAATATCCCCCAGCGCTGTAAGCATGATGACAGGACATGCGCTTTTTTCACGAATTTTTTCAAGCACACTCCAGCCATCCATGCCAGGCATCATAATATCCAGGATCACAAGCTGTGGTGAGTGACTGAAAAATTTTTCAAGAGCACTGGTGCCGTCATATGCTGTTAGAACTTCAAACCCTTCTCGCTGCAAATAGGCGCTTAAAACCCTGGAAATAGCCAATTCATCTTCTGCCACAAGGATCTTTTTCATTTTACTTTCCTCCAATATGTTAACTATACAGAAAAATCCCCGGATTTGTACACGGGGATTTTTAAAACTTATTACAAAGAGCCTGAGTCTGTACCTGTTTCAGTTAGACTTTCTTTAGATACGCGCTGCTTCATGCTGCCATCTTTCCCATGCCCATGACTGCCTCTCATTTCCTTCATGCCCAACCCTTTAATATCCATAAAATTTTCTCCGAGTACATCCTGTAATTTAGCACTGTCCTTCTCTTTTATTTCCGAGATAAGTTCTGCTGTTGATTTATTATTGGTGGAAATACCCAAGTCCTTAGCGAGATCAGTCACTTTTTTCTCCCTGACCTCTTGAGCAATTTGCTGAATAAATTTCCCATCTATTGATATGTCCAGTTCCTTCGCTTCTATTTTGACCTTCACGGAAAATACCTCTTGCCAAGCTTCCCTGATATCTTTGCCTTCTATGGAGATTCCCAGCTTTTCAGCCTCTTTTTTTACGGACGCTGTGTATATTTCTTCTGATAAGGTCTGCAAGTCTTTTCCATCAGTAGAAATCCCAAGCTCTTTTGCCTTCTTATTCAAGGAAGCAGCCTGTATTTCTTTCTTAAGAGCATCCAAATCTTTGTCTTCAGTCGATACTCCCAGTTCTTTGGCCTCCTCTTTCAGTTTTGCTGTACCGATTTCTTCATGAAGAGCTTCTGCATCTTTTCCTTCTGTCTTGATGCCCAATTCTGCAGCTTCCTTTTTCAACTTAGCAAGCATTACTTCCTCCATAAGGTCTTCAGTATCTTTTCCATCCGTTTTAATCCCAAGCTCCTTCGCTACTTTCGGAATTTCTTCTTCCCTGATTTCACCAATTAAAGTTTCGGCATCTTTTCCTTCTGTTTTAATGCCGAGCTCTTCAGCCCTTTGAAGGACAAATTCAGAGTCATTAGTAAACCCCCTGCCATAATGTCCAAACCACTTGTTTTTAAATTTCCAGCTTAACTCGCCTTTTTCTGCAGAAGTTACTGTATCAGATGCAAAAGATGTTGTCGCATATCCACCTGCCAATAATAAACCTGCAAGGCTAAAACCAATGATTGTCTTTTTCATTCCTATACCTCCTGAATATTTTCAAGGCCAAGCATTCTTAACCTCGACTTTACTATATCCGGGCAATATGTCAGGTAGATGTCAAAAAAAACTTAACAAATAAAAAAAACCGTCAATGCCGCAATAAACGGCCAGACGGTTTTTAGCCTGCTTCCCGAATTTCTTCATTGATAAATTTCCTCTTCTGGATAAAGATAAGCCTCATTGAAAGACAAACACCTGCAGCAAGAAGCCCGAAGGTAAGGCCAAGCCAATATCCAGTAGCCCCGAGGCTGGTATGATGTGCAAGAACGTAGCCAGCAGGCAGACAAATCAGCCAATAAGCAATCAATGTGATAACAAACGAAATATTCACATCTTTATATCCTCTTAATGCAGCTTGTGCAGTAGCTTGGATGGCATCAGAAATCTGGAAAAACAGGGCGTAAATCAGAAAATGGGCAGTTAAGGCAATAACGGCACCATCAGTAGAATAAAAACCTGCAACTTCATAGCGGAAAAATACGACCAGCAGCCCAGTAAACAAGGCAATCAATACGGCTAAATAGATGCCAAGCCAGCTGTAGGCTTTTGCATCCTTATACCTGCCTGCACCCACTTCAAATCCGACTAACACTGTCTGCGCCATGGAAATGCTGATCGGGATCATATAAAGGAAGGAAACAATGTTTAATGCAGACTGATAAGCGGCAATAGTTGTCACATTGAATTTACTGATTAAGATGGTCACCACTGCAAACATACTCGTTTCAAAAAAGATTGACAATCCCATGGGTACTCCAATCTTTAAGATTTCTTTGCATTTATCCCATGAAAAATCATTAAGACCGCTGAATATCGTATAGTTTGAAAAAGGCTCCTTCGTTTTTATAATAAAAGCAGTCATGACAAGGATGAACCAATAAGTAATAGAAGTTGCATACCCTCCACCTGCTCCTCCCAGTTCAGGAAATCCCCAATAGCCAAATATCAGGACATAATTCAGAAAGAAATTGATTGGAAGCGAACAAAACAAAATCACCATTACAACTCTCGTTTTGCCGAGTGCATAGATGAAAGATCTTAAAACATTAAATATGAATAAAGGAACGATTCCAAAGCTGAGTCCCTCAAGATAGCCCCGAGCCGTTGCTTCCACAGCATTAGTCAGATTCATGCTATCTAGCAGCGGGTCAAGCAAAAATGAACCCAACAGAATGACTGCAAAGGCAATAACAAAGCCCAGAAATATTCCATTTTTTACGATAGAAGTTACTTCCTTGTTCTTTTTCTCTCCAAACGCTTGAGCCGCAATTGGAGATACAGCCATTAAAATTCCGCTGAGCCCGGTAAAAACAGGATTCCAAATGGAGGAGCCTATCGCTACGCCAGCAAGGTCGGAAGCATTATATCTTCCCGACATGATCGTATTAAAAAAGACCATTGCAAACATGCCAAGCTGCGTGATTAAAATGGGAATTAACATGATGGTAATTTGCCTGATCTTCTCCTGTAAAGTAAATGTCTGATACATCCTAAGGACTCCTTCTCAAAATATTAATCATAAATATCATTATATTATATCTTTAAGAATAAAGACCTTACTTTTAGACAAAAGAAAAAAGAGCTGCAGAAGCTCTTTTTTCAGGACATCACTCATTTTCTTCTTCAAGTATATATTTAAGTTTTTGCAGCTTATTATTCCAGAATTGTTCATAATAGGACAGCCATTGCTTCAATTCTGTCAGAGGCTCAGGCTGGAGATGGTAGATTCTTTCTCTGCCTGCCTTTTTCCCTTTTACTAACTCAGCTTCAGAAAGGATCTGAAGATGTTTTGATATGGCGGTACGGCTTATGGGAAAATGAGCACTTATCTCTGAGATCGGGCGTTCTTTTTCAGCCAGCAGCCTCAATACTTCTCTCCTAGTTGGATCGGCGATTGCCTGAAACACATCATGTTTCCTGGCAGAAGCACCCATTATTCCTCAACAACCTTGCCAAGCTTCGCAAGAATTCCAGTCCATCCATGTGACATTCTTTCACGGATAACTGCACTCTCAGCTTGAGCTTTCTCAACCAGTTCATCTGACTGTTTCCAGCCGCCATGTATAAGAGTAAATTCAGTTTTGCCGCCCAAATCTTTCAATAGGAAAGATACAAACCATCCATCTGTATCCCATTTAAAAGAAAGCCGGTTGGGCTCATCCAGTTCTGTGACCTTACACGGGGACGGACCAAATGGGGACTGAATATGAAATTCATAGCCCAGCTCAGCCTTAAAATCATTTGGCATAAACCACGCTTCGATCCCCTCCGAAGTAGAGACTGTCTTCCAAACTTTTTCAATCGGGGCACTAAGTATAACTGTTTGTTTAATATCCTGAAGTGTTTCCATTTACATACTCTCCTTTAATTATAAAATACAACCTTTTGGTTTCATTTAAATCATATACAACCTTTTGGTTTCATGTCAACTGGAATATTATGATGTTTTCTAAAATAAAGCCTAAATATGCAGGTTAATCCATATAATTTACAGAATTAATCTAATATCTAAAGGAGGGATCATGATGCAGGAAACGATTCAAGCCCAAAAACTTTCTGATCTGGAAACTGCGATTCTTACATATGTGAGACCCGATACTTTTCCGCTGGCTATAAGAGTTTTGAAAAAAGAGGAGGAATTGCCTGTCAGGGTAAAACGTCCGGCAAGAGACTTTGGCAAAACATTCAGCATCTGTCAGGGTGTGACAATGTCTAGAAGATATGGCTGGTCCATTGCCATGGGCAAAGAAGACTTATCATGCCCAATTGCCAAAATCGCTTTTGGATTTGAAGAGGAACTCGACTATTACTCAAAAGGCAGCTTAACAGATGGCATGTATACTAAAACCTGTGACCTTGGCGCCTTAACCGAAGCGGCAGTTCCTAAATTTTCAAAAGAGGAAGCCGGAACTGTATTAATGGCTCCTCTTGGGAGAGCAGCATTTGAACCGGAAGTAATCACTGTTTATGGTAATTCAGCCCAAGTCATGAGAATGGTTGCGGCTGCCCTCTATCATACGGGCGGTGAAATTACATCCACTTTTACGGCTAGAGCTGACTGTGCCGATATCGTTATTAAGACCATAAAAACCGGTAAGCCGCAAGTGATCCTGCCATGCTATGGAGATCGGGTTTTCGGGCAGACACATGATCACGAAATGGCCTTTACCATTCCTTTTTCCATGGCAGATGAGTTTGCTGAGGGATTACAGCAAACCCACAAAGGCGGTGTGCGCTACCCAGTTCCAACCTACCTTCAGTATGAGGCAAAGTATCCGGACACGTATGAGAAGCTTAACGAGATGTTCGACAGCCTCCCCTGATTATTTGATGCTGGTGCCCCTAAGAGAGGTACCGGCTTGTTTCATTTTAGGATAAGAGTAAAATAGAAAAAGACAGCTATTATGAAAAGAGTGAATTTTTTGAGCAGCTTATTCCCACCCCTATATGATTTGGCCATGCAGCCTCTAGAAAAAAGAAAATTCCGGAAAATCAGAAGTGAAATTCTTTCCATGGTGGACGGCCGGGTACTCGAAGTTGGTGCCGGCACAGGCATTAACTTCCCTTTGTACAAAAATGCGGATCAGGTCGATGCCATTGAACCAAACCAGGCAATGATTGAAAAATCTATTTCTCGCAAAAATGCGGCCGCAGTACCTATCCATATCCACCGGCAGTCAGCTGAAGATCTTGAATTTGCGGACAAAACTTTTGATTCAGCAGTTGCCACTCTTGTTTTCTGCACGATACCAAATCCTGACAAAGCGCTAGCGGAGATCAGACGAGTATGTAAGCCAAAGGCAAAAATACTATTCTTTGAGCATGTTAAAATGGAGCAGCCCGCTCTGGCATTTGCCCAGGAAGCCCTGAATCCTCTATGGAAACGAATTTGTGACGGCTGCCACCTAAACCGTGATACACTTCTGTCTATTCAGAAATCCGGCATGAAGGTTACGAATGTGGCTTCCTATTATAAAGGATTGTTTCTGGTAATGGAGTGTGAGAATAGCGATGGCAGCCTTTAATGTTTAATTAGCGGCATCATTGGGGATTGCTACTCTATCTTTGTTGTTGGCAGCTGAGTAGCTACCGTTTTTTCCCTCTTAACATTTTCGGCTTTAATCCGGCTGGTTAACTATCAGTTTCTTCCTCCCCTCTACATTTTCGGCGTTAATCCAGTCGATTAACTACCAGTTTCCTCCTCCCCTCCACATTTTCGGCCTTAATCCAGTCGATTAACTACCCTTTTCCTCCTCCCCTCCACATTTTCGGCGTTAATCCAGTCGATTAACTACCATTTTCCTCTCCCCTACCACATTTTCGGCCTTAATCCGGCTGATTAACTATCAGTTTCTTCCTCCCCTCTACATTTTCGGCCTTAATCCGGCTGGTTAACTATCTGTTTCTTCCTCCCCTCTACATTTTCGGCGTTAATCCAGTCGATTAATTACCATTTTCCTCCTCCCCTCTACATTTTCGGCGTTAATCCAGTCGATTAACTCCCCTTTTCCTCCTCCCCTCCACATTTTCGGCGTTAATCCAGTCGATTAACTACCAGTTTCCTCTTCACAACCACATTTTCGGCGTTCATCCGGCTGGTTAACTACCATTTTCCTCTCCCCTAGCGCATTTTCGTCATTAATGTGAAAGATTTACTCCCATTCTCTTATTCATGATCCACTTTCGCCTTTATTCATAGTTCAAAATTAGAAATCCTTTTCAGTTCTCCATAAAAAAGAAGGCCGATTCAATCAGCCTCCTTTGACTACACCTTCTTTAATTCGTAATTCCGGTTATCCACCAGCTTCTTATCATCCTTTTTAATTGAGCCTGCCGCTGTTAATTTCAGGATTGGCTTGACCCGGATCACATCCTGAATTTTTGCTGAAAGCTCAGATTCCAAGCCTTCCTCAGACTCTATGAAAATGGTAAGCTGATCCTGCCCGTTCTCATTTGTGACAACAGCCTGGAAAATCGAATACCCTGCTTCATTCAAGATCTTTGCAAGCTGTTTTTCTCTTACAAACATTCCTTTTACCTTTACACCATCACTAACACGCCCCAGCACTCCTGCAATCCTTTTTCCTTCGTACCCTTTAACCCAGCGGGAGAGGTCGCCCGTGCCAAAGCGGATGAGCGGGTAGCTCTTATCAAATAGAGTGACAACCACTTCCCCTTCTCCATCTGAAACCTCCCATCCAGTCTGCGGGTCACAGATTTGCACGATGGCAGAATCAGTTATTCTCAACCCCGGGCCCTGCTTGTCTTCAAAAGCAATACATCCGCAATCCGCAGTCCCATAGCCTTCATATACCGAAATTCCATTGTCTTCACACCTTTTCCGCATTTGTTCAGTCAGCATTTCAGCAGTAAAGAAAGCTTTGTTCAAGACAACATCATTTCCCATCTTCCATCCCTTTTCTTCAAGGGCATCAAGTAAAAGGCTAAAGAAGCTGGGAGTTCCCACATAGCCGGTTACCCTGGTATCCTTCATGATCTGAATCTGCAGTTCCCGATTCCCGGTTCCAGCCGGGATGACAGTTGCTCCTAACTCTCGGAGTGCCGAGTCAAACATAAAGCCTGCCGGTGAAAGATGATAGGAAAATGTATTCTGAACAATATCATTACTGTTAAAACCAGCTGCCCTGAGAGCTTCTGAGAAACGCCAAAAATCCTTCTCGGTGGTTTGCGGATCATAAATTGGTCCTGGTGACATAAAGATTCGTGCCATCTCATTAGGCTTTACAGCTGAAAGGCTTCCGAAGGGCTGATCTGCAGATTGCAGTTCCGGCAATCGGTCTTTTTTAAGCACGGGAATTTTTTGTAAATCCTTTAGAGATAGAATGTCACTTGGAGAAATATGTGCCTCATCAAGCTGACTTTTAAAGCCTCTTGCATTGTCATAGGCATGCTGGATCACTTCCTTCAGCTTTTCCACTACAGCCACCTCTTTCTTCTTTTATAAGATTTAATATCTTTATAGCTTTTCCGTCCCTTATCCCCCATTCCCAGGTAAAATTCACGCACATCCTGATTGGAAAGGAGCCGGTCCACCGTTCCATCCATCACAATCCGGCCGTTTTCCATGATGTATCCATAATCGGCAATCGATAAGGCAACATTGGCATTTTGTTCAACTACCAATATCGTGGTCCCCTCTTCTTCATTGATTTTTTTTATGATCCCGAAAATCTCTTTTACTAATAGTGGGGCCAGTCCTAATGAAGGTTCATCAAGAAGCAGCACCTTTGGCTTTGCCATGATCCCCCTGCCAATGGCCAGCATTTGCTGCTCTCCTCCTGACAGATAGCCGGCCTGCCTGTGCTTCAGCATTTCAAGCTTTGGAAAATAATGATAGACTTTTTGAATATCACTTTTAATATTCTTCCGGTCTTTCCTGGTATGTGCACCCGCAATCAGGTTATCTTCCACAGATAGGTGCTTGAATACGCGCCTTCCTTCCATGCACTGAAAAATGCCTTTCTTTACGATGGTTTCAGCATCGCTTACATCAATGCGCTCCCCATACAGCTCGATAAATCCGTCTGTTACTTCACCATTCTCACTTTTCAACAGTCCGGAAATGGCTTTAAGGGTAGTCGTTTTCCCGGCGCCATTACTGCCTAGCAACGCAACTATTTTCCCTTTGGGCACCACCATTGACATCCCCTTTAGTACAAGGATGACCTTATCGTACATCACTTCGACATTGTTTATTGTCAGCATTCATCTGTCCTCCCAGCTTTATAAACTCTCTCTCTATTTATTCGTTCCAAGGTCAAGTTCTGAATTATTTGTTGTTTGCTGGTTTTCTCGGTTTATTTGCAAAATCTGAGATTTGTTTGCGGATTCAAATCGTTTGTTTGCCAAATTTCGAGTTTATTTGCCAAGTTCACAATCTAGTAATGATCCAAGCCTTTAAAAGTTAACAGGAGGCGGGTATAAAACCTCGCCCCCACCATTTTAGTAGCCGATATAATCAGTGAACACTTCAAACTGGCCGTTTTTGACTTCTGCCAATCGAATTTGGTTTGTACCAGCATGATTGTCAGGTGAAAATGTAACTGGGGCAGCTAGACCGCCAAGATCAAGATTTGAGATTTTCTCAAGGCCAGATCGGATCCCTTCGCCTGAAGTCGGGTCTTCAGCAAGTTTTAGGCCTTCAACCATAATTTTTGCGGAAACCCATCCCTGGATAAATTTCTGGTTTTTGTCTTCCAGCTTTTCTCCCTTACTTTCTACGAACTTCTTGATTTCTTCCATTCCAGGAAGATCTTCATAAGGGAATGCATGTGTGACAACCCCGATAAATCCTTCAGCCGCATCGCCCGCAATTGGAAGCAAGCCTTCTCCGGTAGCCCAGTTTAAACCGATGAATTTTGTATCAAGGCCAAGCTTTTTAGCATCTTTGAGAATCGTTGCGGTTGCCCCCCAAGTTTGGTTGATAATCGCATAATCAGGATTTTTCTTTTCCATGTTCAGTAATTGGGAGGTTGCATCAAGTGTTTTCAGGTCAACTATTTGCTCATCAACAATTTCAATGCCATTTTCCTGTGCATAATTTTTGGCATCTTCAATTGGGGATTTTCCAAAAGCCGTATCGTTGTAAATTAAGGCAACAGTAGGTGTGCCGCCAGTGTGATTGTCTTTTATCCATTTCAGTACAGATCTTGCCTGGTCGGAGTAAGAAGCGGCGGCCAGGAAATTATATGGACTTTCGTCAATATTTTTTAGATTCTCTGAGTATGAAGCCGAGATGAATGGAAGCTTGTCGGCTGCCACCTGCTGGCGAAGAGCTTCTGTGTCACCTGTTCCCCATCCTAAAATAGCCGATACTTTATCCTTTGATTTTAATTTCTGATAAAGTTTTTGAGCTTCAGGAATTTTATAAGCATAGTCATCACCGATTAATTCGAGCTTATAGCCATTGATCTCCTCACCTGCAATGGATTCAAAAAATGCTTTTTCACCTTCTGCATATGGTGTTCCTACATCACCGGTACCGCCCGTTAGGTCAAAGATACCGCCGATTTTGACAGTGCCTTTCTTGTCACCGGATGCTCCCTCGCTGCCTCCTGAACAGCCAGCAAGCATTCCAGCCATTAATGTTGCTGCCAATAAACCTTTCCACACCTTCTTCATAATGTTCCCCCTCATTTTTACCTCTTTTTTATAAAAATTTGAAAGTTTTGCTTTCAAAATTTTCAGAAATTATTACCCGGGAATTAATAAGAAAACGGCCACAGCTTAAAGTAGTCTTTAATATTCTTCCATATTTTTGCGAGCCCCTGCGGTTCATAAATCAGGAATAAGATAATCACGAGGCCAAATACCACCTCTTTCATTCCTATTAAGACTGCAGATAAGTCTGGGAAAACCCCGCTCATCATTTCTACACCTGACCTGAGGACAACCGGAAGCAGTGTAATAAAAACGGCTCCGTAAATCGACCCGAATACACTCCCTAAACCGCCTACCAGTATGATTGCCAAGTATTCAATGGACACTGTGATGCTGTAAAGCTCGGGACTTACAACCATCGTATAGTGACCCAGTAAAGCTCCGGCGATGCCGACGAAAAAGGAACTAACAATAAATGCCAATACCTTATACTTAAACAAATCGATTCCCATAACTTCTGCAGCGACATCACGGTCACGGACTGCTATGAATGCCCTGCCGACCCGCGATCGGAAGAGGTTTAAGGTAAAGGCGGCTGTAATAATCAGCACCGTAAACATCAGATAATAATAGCTCCGCTCACTGTAAAAGACAAAACTGCCAAGTTCAGGCCTGGATAGGACCATTCCGGCTGTTCCGCCAGTCAGCGCATCCCAGCGGGAAATAACAAACAGGATGATTACCTGTGCTGCCAGGGTGGCAATGGCTAGATATAATCCTTTTAGCCTTAAGGAAGGCAATCCGAATAGTCCGCCTACAATCGCCGTCACAATGCCGGCTGTCGGCATAGCAATCCAGAAGCTTAACCCCAGCTTTGCTGTCAGAATGGCCGATGTATAACCGCCTACCCCCAGAAAGGCGCCTACCCCTATGGAAATCTGGCCGGTAAAACCCGTCAGGATGTTCAAACCAATAGCACCAATCGCGGCAATTCCGCAAAGCGTAGCCAGTCCAATAATATAATCGGATGCCAACATCGGGAATACTGCAAATACAGCCAGAAGAATGAAGACACGCATCCTTACTCTGGTTATTTTCCAGATAGCCATATCTTGTTTATAATTCACATGGAATTCTCCACAATCCATTACAAAAGGATTTCTCACTCGGCTACACCCTCTCGATTTCTTTTTTTCCGAACAAACCATATGGCTTGAACATAAGGATAAATACGAGGATGACAAACGGCATAACCTCTTTCAGACCGCCACCAACCAATGGATCCAGATATCCCCCGGTCAGGCTCTCAAGAATGCCGATAATCAGTCCGCCGATGATGGCCCCTGGGATACTGTCAAGTCCCCCAAGGATGGCAACCGGAAGTACCTTTAACCCGATCGCTGAAAGGGATGCATTAACACCATTTATGTTCCCGAGAAGGATGCCTCCAACTGCTGAAACAATGGCAGCAATCGCCCAGGCAACTGCGAAAATCATTTTTACGCTGATTCCCATCGACATCGCTGCCTGCTGATCATCTGCGGTTGCCCTCATCGCAATTCCCAGCTTCGAATATTTGAAAAATAGAGTGAAAATGATTAGCATAGCCACAACGATTAAAAGTGACCATAAATAGACGGGCGCAATGACAATTTCACCCAGATTAACAGGCTGCTCTGAGAAGATTTTTGGAAACACACGTGTTTCATGGCCCCAAATAATATGGACAATCCCGGCAAGAACACTCGATAAACCGATCGTCGCCATTATCATGGATATGACCGGCTCTCCGATAAACGGCCTCAGAACAATCCGTTCAATGACAAATCCCAAAACGGCACTGAACATAAGCGCAATTAAAAGGGCTGCTATAAACGGGATGTTGTAGGCTGTAATAAGCGTTAAACATACATACGTTCCAATTAAAAGGAACTCACCCTGTGCAAAGTTGATGGCGTCACTGGATTTATAAATAAGCACAAAGCCCAATGCCACAAGTGCATAAACACTTCCTACCACGATTCCTGTTACAAGCATCTGCAAGAAAAAAGTCATTAAGCTGCCCCCTCTCCTTCATCCATAAAAATGACTTGAAGCGTTGTTTGGATGGTTTGTTCCATGCCGTCACGATATTTGATCGTACCATTTACACGTATTTTTTTGTCCTCTGTATAAAGCCCGTCGATCAATGCCTGATATTTTTTAGCAACAAATTGCCTGCGGACTTTCTTTGTTCTTGTAAGCTCTTCATCATCGGCATCCAGTTCTTTATATAGAAGTACGAATTTCTTAACCCGGGCTTTTTCAGGCAGGGTCTGGTTGATTTCCTGCACCTGTTTTTCGATTAATTCCAGCACTTCAGGTTTGGAAGATAAATCGGTATACGTGGTATAGCTGATTTGATTTTTCTCGGCCCAGCGCCCTACATTTTTCATATCAATATTGATCATGGCAACCACATATGGGCGATCCTTCCCGATTGCTACCGCTTCCTGTATGAACGAGCTGAATTTAAGCTTATTCTCGATAAATTGCGGGGAGAACATCTCACCTGTATCAAGACGGATGACATCTTTAATCCTGTCAATGATATACAAATGCCCTTCCTTATCCAGCCTCCCTGCATCCCCTGTATGCAGCCAGCCTTCCTGTATGGTTTCGATTGTGCTTTTCTCGTTTTTGTAGTACCCTTTGCACACACTCGAGCTCCTGATCAGAATTTCCCCTTCATCAGAAATTTTCACTTCTGTTCCCGGAATAGGAATTCCGACACTATCAAGCTTAATGTCGCCATCCCTGTGCACAATGGATATGCCGGCAACTTCTGTCTGCCCGTAAATGCTTTTTACATTGACTCCAATACTGTGAAAGAATTCAAATACATCCGGGCCCAAAGGAGCACCACCGGTATAAGCACGCTTGATCTTCAAAAGTCCAAAGTGATCGCGAATTGCACTGAACATCACATAATCAGCAATTTTATAAAGAGCCTTCGTACCTGCGCTGACAGGTTTATTCCCAAAATGGGCTTTAGCTACCTTCTCGCCTATCGGCTTGCACCAGTTATATATCTTTCTTTTCAGCCAGCCGCTATCCTGAATTCTGACCTGAAAGCGCGACACCATATCTTCATAGATTCTTGGCGGCGAAAACATAACCTGTGGCCCAATTTCCCGCAGATCTTCCAAAACGGTTGCAGGCTCTTCAGGGAAATTAATTGTCATTCCATTGTATAAGCCCATCGCAAGGGTCATCATCTGCTCCCCGATCCAGGCAAGCGGAAGGAATGAAACATATTCATCTTTGTCCGTCAGCGGATCAATGTCTGACAAATTTTTAGCCATATCCAGCAGATTCCGGTAGGTAAGCATCGTTCCTTTCGGATTGCCTGTCGTTCCTGAAGTATATGATAAAATCGCCACGTCATCTGCAGTGCCTTTATCAACTTCCTGCGAAAATAAATCAGGCTGCTCTGAGTGACAGCTTTGTCCCATTTGCAGAACCTCTTCAAATTCAAACAGGAAATCCTCCCGATAACTTCTCATGCCCCGTGAATCATAATAAATAATCGTTCTGACTTTAGGAATGGAGTCTTTAATCTCCATCAGCTTATCCACTTGCTCCTGATCTTCCGCAACTATTATAGTTGCGTCACAATTATCAATAATGTAACTAAGTTCTGCAGATAAGGATTCCTGATAGATTCCAACTGAAATGCCGCCCAAGCTTTGCACAGCAAGCTCACTGATTACCCATTCAGGTCTGTTATCGCCGATAATGGCTAGCTTATCCTCCCTTTTTAGTCCTAAAGAGGCCAATCCCAAGCTGAAATTCTTAACTTTCTCCAAGAACGCTTCATACGTTATCTCATTCCAAATTCCAAATTCTTTTTCTCTTAAAGCAACTTGTGACCCATTTATGTATGCCCTTTCAATAAGCAGCTGCGGAAATGTCATGCTCAAAAGAATCTCTCCCCCCTACAAAACTATTAATCTACCGTTTAGACGAATCATCTTTTATACGGCATTCTCCTCTCCCAGATAAGCTTCTATGACTCTAGGATTATTCTGAATCTCTTCAGGCGTCCCGTAACCAATCAGCTTACCAAAATCAAGAACTGCAATGTGATCGGATAAATCCATTACAACCCCCATGTCGTGTTCAATTAATATAATAGTTGTATTCATTTCTTCATGAATGTCGATAATGTATCTGGCCATGTCCTCTTTTTCCTCACTATTCATGCCTGCCATCGGCTCATCCAGAAGAAGGATGTCAGGTTCCAGTGCCAGAGCCCTGCCGGTTTCGACTCTTTTCTGCAATCCATACGAAAGGGTACCCACGGGAGTATTGCGGATATCCTCAATTTCAAGAAAATCGATCACCTGCTCAACTTTTTTCCGATGTTCAATTTCCTCTCTTTGCGCCTTTCCCCAATAAAATCCTCCTGCAAGGAGTCCGGTTTTCATTCTCACATGCCTGCCAAGCATCAGATTGTCCAAAACAGATAAATGCGGAAAAAGTTCGATGTTCTGGAATGCCCTAGCAATGCCCATACTGGCTCTTTTGTGAGGTTTATAGCGGGTGATATCTTCCCCCTTGAAATGGATGGAACCAGATGAAGGCTTGTATAGTCCGCTAATGCAATTCAGCATACTTGTCTTCCCTGCGCCATTTGGCCCAATAAGTGAAAAAATCTCTCCTTCCTGCACTTCATATGAGACGTTGTCAAGCGCCACTACGCCTCCAAACCTCAAAGTAGCATCTTTAATCTCTAATATCCCCAACTTGCTAACCCCCTTTATTTCGAAACACAAAATATTTTTTATAAAATTATGAATAGTTTTAATATTCTTTACATATTTATTTTCTCCTTTTTATATTTAAAATATTTTTTAGCCCTTAGCTATTTTTCATTTTTATGTGAAATGGAATATTGATATGACAATTTCCTTATGTGTAAGTATTTTTCACTATAAGCTAAGTAATAATTATGAGGGAAACTCTTTATGTAAAAAGAACGAAAAAAAGCTAACACAGATGTGCTCAGCTTAGGAATTCACCCGTTCAATGTTAATTTTTATTAGAATATACCATTTTGGTTTACTATAATCAGGAAAAAAACACGATTAACTTCTTAAAGTGCCGTTAACCAGGCTTAGCTGAAAGTGTGCTGGAAAGCCGCTGTGCATATGAAAGTTTGGTCTCGAGCAACCTTTACCCTCCATGAAGGCTGCTGAGGCCCCGCTTTTGGATTACTAGTTAAATCACAAATTAATTACCTTGCAGATTTTCTTGAAATGTATCTGCTGCCACGTTTTTGCATCATACTGCCGCATGGCAGTTTGCAAACAAATCCATTCATTTCTTTATTTTCTTATTGGCTGGTGATTAAAAAAGTGCCGCTTACATAACAATGCTAGTAAACCGAAATTAATTAAAAGGAGAATCTGACTTGATCTGTTTGTGTGAAGAGCTTTCCTTATCCTATTGCGGCCTGGACGGAAAAATAGCCATTTTAGAAGATAAACATACTGTTTTAAAAAACTTTGGTCTAAACGATGGAAGCTGGCTGAACTTGTGGAATATTGACTGCAGACTCCTGACTATGTTTTATCAATCCCTGGATGCGCATTATGACTGGTTTATTGTCGTCTATGATTATGAAAAGTTCTGTTCAGACAGAGAAATAAAAGAAGCGATAATCTGGCATGAAATTGGACATATTACCTATCCTGCTGGAAAGAATATAATTTGTACAGATACTGAAGTTCAATGTGATCGGGTTGCTATTGATTACGGCCAGAAGGAAGGAATCAAAAAGATTTTGGATCTTACCCTTAAAATGGCACGCTCGCTTAATAATGAAGTGCTGCTGAATATGACAAAAGAAAGACAAAAACAATTACACATCATATAAGGAGCTTCTGCGGCAAGGCAGGATCCAATGATACTTTTTAATGTAGATTACATATGAAATTTATGGTACTCTTTAATCTTAGAATAGGAAGTGATGATATTGATAAAAATTGAAATCCCTCAGCCTGATCTCGTAATTACAAGAAGCAGGCAAACGGGACAGGCAGGAGAAAGTGACCTTAGCAGTGTCTATGGTTTCACAGATTATCATAAAATACCAAGAGACAAGGGCGGCATGATTCTGTTTTTCGATGCGAATGAAGATCTGCTATTTGTAGGGAAGGCACGAAAATTAAGGCAGCGCGTGAAAAAACATTTTGAAGATAATGTTTCTCCAATAAAAAATCATCGCGATGATATCTATAAAATTGCGGTCATTTACGTGGAAGACAGCATGGAGCGCGAAATTTATGAAACTTATATCATTAATACCCTTCATGCAAAATTTAATATAGACAAGGTATTTTACAAATAAAAAAGGCCATCCCGGCCTTTTTTTATTTGTAAAAAAGTATAACTTTGAACTCTGATAACTGTTTGCGCAAGCAGCCTGCCTCCTCGAGGTGAGGCCCCAGGGCGTCAGCATAAACATCACACGACCGAAAGCAACAGCTTTTGGGAGGGTGGCGGTCTAAGTCTGCGTTCCTTCGCGGGCAAGGCGCTTCCGCATTTCTAATTAATCGATTTCTTTTTTGTTTTTACCTTTAATGAATCGGTATGTCAAATACGCTATGTAAAGCGGAATCGCAATATAAATTAAATCGGGAAATGGTCCATAGGAGCCCTTATAAATAACGTACAGAACACTTCCAAGAAAAATGGTAACAATCGTCCCGTATTTTGGAAGAGGAACTTCCTTAAAGCTGGGAATCCGAATTCTGCTTACCATCAGAAAGCATAGTGCTGTGAACACAACAGTTGTAATGATATTGGGAATACGGTCACCAAAAAGGGTCAGTATGGCCATTATCCCTCCTGCTGCTGTTATTGGAACTCCTATAAAATAATTTAATGAGGACTTTGGGGGACTAATATTGAATCGGGCAAGCCGATATGCCCCGAATAGAGGAAAAAGACCTGAAACGATTAATCCAAGGATTCCAAATTGAAAAAAGTATGTATAAAAGACCAAAAATGAAGGGGCAACCCCAAATGTAACAATATCTGCCAGTGAATCAAGTTCTTTTCCAAGCGTACTATCCGCTTTCAGCATTCTTGCCAGCCTGCCGTCCATGCTATCAAGCATCATGCCGATTAAAATTAATATTGCTGCATTTTTAAATTCGCCATTGGCAGCCATTCCGATTGAAAGAAAACCGCAATATAAGTTACCCAAAGTGACCATATTGGGAATTGTTTTAATAAAACGCACTAGTGACCATCACACTCCAAAAATAGAAAAAAGTTTATTTTATTATATATTCCCTTTCATTATACCATTTAATCTTCTTTAAAGCCCTCCTCTTTCATAGAAACATTCGCCGCCAAAAAAGAAAGAGCCATAATCCATCATATGGATTTAGGGCTCTTCATGAATTCATAAGTTACAGATCGGCTATCTGAAAGACAAGTTCGCCGACTTTTATTTAGAATATTTATTTTGCTGTCAGAGCTTTAACATTCTCCGCTGACATTCCAGCAATATTGCTTAAAACTTCCTCATTATGTTCTCCCAGTTTTGGAGGGCCAGTCAATGCTGAGTCAATTCCTCCATGCATTTTAACTAAAGGGTAATTCCCGTCTTGTTCATAAATCTCCTTAAAAAGTTGAAAGTCTTTTAATTCACCCGTCTCCAATACCGGAGTCAGGCAGCAATCAACTCTTTGCCCGAATTCAGTCCACTCTTTTAATGTCCTGCTTTTAAATAATTCGGTCATCTCCAAATATACAGGATTATTGCCAGAAGCACGGGAGAAATGGGAATCAATCCAATCCTCCCTGCCGGCACTCTTGCAGAAGTTAATCCAAAACTTCGGCTCTAATGCAGCAAGAGCAGCAAACCTCGCATCCTTTGTTTCATAAATAGAGTAGGCGACGATCTCCCCGCTTAGTACCGATAGCCCATTTGAATAACCCGTTTCGTTTTCAATCAGCAAATGGTTTCCCATGATGGAAGCCATCACTTCAGCAATGGAAATGCAGTGATGCCCGCCATTTCCGGAAATCCTGCTGGAAAGCAGGGCTGCCAGTATCCTTTCACTCGCGGCCATTCCTCCCATAAAGTCCGCTATTGTATTGGACGGGTGAACAGGACGGCCGCTGCGGTCCTTCAGCTGGGAAAGGGCGCCGCTTACTGCCATATAGTTTAAATCATGGCTGCCTAAATATTGATAGTCTTCATTGCCCCCGTAGCCTGTAAGGGAGCAATAAACGATAGCAGGCTTGTGTCTTTTTACAGTCTCATAATCAAGTCCGAGCTTTTTCATGACCCCTGGCCGAAAGCTTTCCAGCACGGCATGACTTTCAGAAATCAGCTTTAGGGCTGCATTTCTTCCATCCTCACTCTTCAGATTGAGTGTAATGCTTTTTTTACCGCGGTTGTTGGCGGCAAACACGGCTCCTGTACCCTCTATTTTAATATCCAGCTGCCTTGCGGGGTCACCAGTCAAGGATTCAACCTTAATCACTTCAGCTCCAAGCTCTGCAAGTCTCTGGGAAGCAAACGGACCGGGGAGATAATTGGAAAAATCAATTACTCTAATGCCTTTTAACATCATGCATCCCTTTCTTCCGGCTAAATTTTTCCGTCAGCGAACAGATCCTCCAGCTGCTTTCTGAGCATAAACTTTTGAATCTTGCCGCTCGCATTCCTTGGCAGAGCTTCACAGAATACGTATTTTCTCGGCCGCTTATAATTAGCAAGTTCATCACTATTCCTGCACAGTTCATCCAGCTCATTTTCAGATAGTGCCGGATCTTTTTTAACTACAAATGCTGTGACCGTCTCACCCCAGCGGTCATCAGGCTGGCCGATCACTGCCACATCCAGTACGCCATTATGCGTATATAAAATATCTTCCACTTCCCTAGGGTAAATGTTTTCACCGCCGCTAATGATCATATCATCGACTCTGTCTTTAACGTACAAGTAGCCTTCGTCATCCAGATATCCTATGTCACCTGAATGGTACCAGCCCCCATGCATGGCAAGATCGTTTGCCTCATCCCGATTAAAATAACCACTCATCATGCATGGACCTTTTACGATGATTTCACCTGTTTCCCCTGTCGGCACCACATCCTCAGGATCTGATGGACCATTTTCATTCGGCCTTACAATCCTAATCTCATGATTTAAACATGCCTGCCCGGCAGACCCTGCTTTCCGGATTTGATCATTTTCAGATAAAAACGTAATCGCTGGCCCCATCTCGGTCATTCCATATGCCTGTACGAGGGATATGCCTAATTTTTCCCGGCAGGCATAAACAAGTGCCGGAGCCATTGGAGCTGCTCCATACAATCCCAGCTTCAGGCTTTCCAGGTTATAATGGCTTAAGTTTTCCTGCAGCAGCATATTCCACATGGTAGGTGCTGCAAAAAACTTTGTAATCTTCTCATCTGAGATTAACTGTAATACTTCTTTTGCATCAAAGTGATGGAGGATGGTATTTTTTGCCCCCACATGCACCCTTGGCAAAAAGGCACAGTGAAGCTCTGCACAGTGGAACATTGGTGCAGTCACGAGACCATTGTCACTGCTTTCAAGCTTTGTGGCTCCTATTACGATTAAACTTTGTTCAGCCATATCCCGGTGCCTGTGGACAACTCCTTTTGGCCTTCCCGTGGTACCGCTTGTGTACATGATCGCGTATAAGTCATTTTCGTCCATTTCTATTTCAATTTCATCGTGTGATGCTGCATCCACTTTTTCCCGATAGGATGAAGCATATCCGGGTGCCTTGTCATCAATGTACCAAAAGGCTGTATGCGGAAAACGTTTAGCAATTGGGGTAATGCCGGATTCCAGCATTTGTTCAAATAACACTACTTTTGGCTCTGCATCCTGAAGGATATAAGCAACTTCTTCTGACATCAGCCTAAAGTTGATCGGATTAAAAATGGCGCCGATTTTTGCACATGCAAAAAATGCTGTTGCAAGCTCCTCAGTATTAAAAAGGTAGGTTGAAACCCTGTCACCCTTCCTGACTCCCTCATTCATTAAGGCATTCGCCAATTTATTGATCTCAAGGCTCCATTCCTTATAGGTAAGACGCAGATTTTTTCTGACATCATACAGGGCTTCTTTATTCGGAAATTTTCCGGCAGTTAGATCGAAAATTCTTCCAATAGTAGTAGTCATTTTCATTCCTCCCCATTCTTCAGTCTAAACGTTCAATAATAGTCGCATTTGCCATACCAAGGCCTTCACACATGGTCTGAAGTCCATAGCGCCCCCCTGTTCTTTCTAGTTCATGCATCATGGTGACCATCAGCCGTGCACCGCTGCCTCCCAAAGGATGGCCGAGTGCAATGGCTCCGCCGTTTGGGTTAAGCTTTGCAGGGTCGGCTCCAGTTTCTTTCAGCCAGGCAAGCGGAACAGGAGCGAACGCTTCGTTCACTTCAAACACATCGATGTCCTCAATAGCCAGTCCAGCATTCTTTAACACTTTCTCGGTTGCAGGTATCGGTCCAGTCAGCATTAAAGTAGGATCAGAGCCAACTGCTGTGCGGGAAAGTATCCTGAATCTCGGCTTCATTCCAAGCTCCTCTGCTTTATCGCGTGACATAATTAATAGTGCTGCGGCTCCATCACTGATTTGACTTGAATTTCCTGCATGAATGACCCCATTCTCCTTAAAAACAGCCCTTAAACTTCCAAGTGCTTCCAGCGACGTTTCCTTTCTGGGGCCAGAGTCCTCCGAAACCGTCATGAGCTGTCCATCAGGCAATTTCACATTTAATGGTGCAATCTCTCTCTCAAAACGTCCTTCGTCCTGGGCTTTTAAAGCCTTTTGGTGGCTCTCTAATGAATAGCGATCAAGTTCTTCTCTTGTAAAACCATATTTTTCAGCAATGCGTTCAGCTGATAAGCCCTGGTGGATGATTTCATGTTTGTCTGTCAGTTTTTCACTGAATCCTACCCCCTGATAACTGGAGCCGATTGGGACACGGGACATGCTTTCGACACCGCCTGCGATAACAATTTCCATATCTCCCGCCAAAACCGCCTGAGCTGCAAAATGGACAGCCTGCTGGCTGGAGCCGCATTGACGGTCAATGGTGGTACCTGGCACTTCAATCGGAAACCCTGCGATCAAAGCTGCGACCCTTGCAATATCCCCTGTTTGTTCGCCTATTTGCGAGACACATCCAAGAATGACATCATCAATAATTTGCGGATCTATACCTGCACGTTCGACAAGTGCCATTAGTGCTTCAGCAGCCAGATCATCCGCCCTGATATCTTTTAAAAAGCCGTTTTTTCTTCCTACCGGCGTTCTGACACCTTCGACGATGACAGCTTCACGCATGTTTACTCCTCCTTATAAACCCATGTTCTTCGCAATAATGGTTTTCATGATTTCATTTGTACCTGCATATATGCTGGCAACCGGTATATCCCTGTATCTCCTTGCAATCTCGTATTCTTCCATATAGCCATAGCCGCCATGAAGCTGCATGCATTCTGCGGCAATATTCCGGGCATTTTCTGTAAGCTTCCATTTCGCCATGGAGACTTTTGTAACTACATCTTTGCCTGCCATATGTTCTGTGATCAATTGATCAAGGAACGACCTTCCCATCTCTATATCTGTTGCCATTTCGGCAATCTTAAATTGAGTGTTTTGAAATTGGCTGACCGGTCTTCCGAATGCCTCGCGATTCTTAACATAATTCATTGTTAAATTAAGCATTTCCTCTGCAGCCACCTGTGCAGCGATTGCTACGACAAGTCTTTCCTGCTGCAGCTTTTCCATCAAATAAAGAAAACCTTTCCCTTCTTCTCCAATCAGATTTTCTTTCGGAACCTTACAATCTTCAAAAATTAACTCTGCCGTATCCTGACAGTGAAGTCCGACCTTTTTTAATTTTCTTCCCCTTGTAAACCCCTTGGCTTCCCTCTCGACCGCAAGCAAGCTTACTCCTTTATGCCGGGGAACTGCATTGGGATTGGTTTTACAGGCAATGATGATTAAATCGGAATGAATTCCATTGGTTATAAAGGTCTTTTCGCCATTCACTATGTAATGGTCCCCTTCAAGTCTTGCTGTCGTTCTGATGCCGGCTAAATCAGATCCGGCGCCAGGTTCAGTCATTGCGATAGCAGTAATGATTTCTCCTGCCGCACACTTTGGCAGCCACCTTTCCTTTTGCTCATCTGTTCCATAAGCAGTAATATACGGAACAACGATATCATTGTGAAGCCCAATTCCCACCATGCCTGAGCCAACACGTTCAAGTTCTTCATTGATGACTACTGAGAAGCCCCAATCAACGCTGCTTCCGCCATATTTTTCTTCAATATCAGGGCATAAAAAACCCTGCTCCCCCATCTTGTACCAAAAATCCCGGGGTATGATCCTGTCCTCTTCCCATTTGTCATAATTCGGATAGGCTTCCTTCTCTAAAAACTTACGCAGTGATTGCCGAAAAATTTCATGCTCTTCCTGTATGTATGAAGCAGCCATATTATGATCCTCCGAATCTAAAATTTTTTTGACATAACACAAAGTACTATTCCTTACCTTTGAAAAGGCTTACATTTATATTGTACAATAATTATCGATATTTTTAGAACATTAAAATAATTTTTCAAAAAAAGAACCTATTCTATGCAGAAAGGGCAGGTTCTCTATTTACTTAGGCTGCATACGGATGCCGCCATCCAGACGGATCGTTTCTCCATTCAGCATCGGATTCACTAAAATACTCTCAGCCAGCCTGGCATACTCCTCAGGATATCCCAGTCTTGAAGGAAAGGGCACCATTTTCCCCAATGAATCCCTTGCCTCATCAGGCAGTGAATCAAACATAGGTGTATTAAACAATCCAGGGGCAATCGTCATAACACGAATCCCATAATCCGCCAGCTCTCTGGCAATTGGCAAGGTCATGGCAACCACACCGCCTTTCGATGCACTATATGCAGCCTGGCCAATTTGTCCTTCAAAGGCTGCTACGGAAGCAGTGTTAATAATGACGCCTCTTTCATCTTGATCATTCGGATCATTCTTTGCCATTTGTTCAGCAGCCAGGCGAATGACATTAAAAGTCCCGACCAGATTAATCGTTATGACCTTTTGGAACATATCCAGTGTGTGGACTCCCTTTCTGCCAAGCAGCTTGGCGGCAATTCCGATGCCGGCGCAGTTAACGGCAGTATTAAAGCTGCCAAATTTTTCAGAAGCGAATGCAATTGCTCCCTGCACGTCTTCTTCTTTTGTTACATCCGTTTTAAAAAAATAAACATTCCCTCCCAGTTCCTTGATAAGATGGCTTGCCCGATCTTCCGCCAAATCTGCAATAAGAACTTTTCCGCCGCATCCGGCTATTTTTCTCACAGTCGCCTCGCCAAGCCCTGAGGCGCCGCCAGTGATTATGGCCCTGCAATCTTTCAATTCCATAGTGAACCTCCTTTTATTAATCAGGTTTTCTATGAAGACATTTCCATTAAGAATGGAGATTTTCCTGCTGACTTGCCGAATTCCCTGCTGATTATTTATCAATTCCTTGTAATTGCACAAAAAAACAGCTCCTTTTCAGAAGCTGTTTTTCTATGCCAAATACCGATCGCCAAGAATTTCTCTAAGGTGCTGCCTGACCCGATACAATTTAGTTTTGACAGTATTTGGGTTGAGATGGAGAATGTCCGCTATTTCTTTCTCTTTCAGCCCGTGCTTTGTTTTAAGCAGGAAAACCCTTTTCTGTTCATAGGAGAGGGAATCCACATAAGCGTATATCTGCTCCTCAAGCAAATTAACTTCTGCTTCCTGCCCAGCATCAATAAATTTACTTTCCATGCAGTTTTCAAAATCAAAAGAATCCTGTATTCTCTCATTTGTCCTTCTTTCTTTCCGGACAAAATCAATCGCAGTTCTAGTTGCAATCGAGGATAACCAGGCCCCCAGCTTTTCCTGATCATCAATGCTGTCCATTTTTTTATATGCTTTGAGCAGGGATTCCTGCACAACATCCTGTGCAAGATAATGATCCCGAGTTATATTATAAGCAATATGATAGAGCCGTTTATTGTAGAGCCTGCAGATCTCTCTCATATCCATTGAAGGTTTAATCACTTTAATCCCCCTCTCCTATAGGTTTCTAACCTTTTATTGAAGCCGTTCTTTTATAAAGGCTGGAACTGTTTTTTCCGTGAAGCTTTTAATATCAATTGTCCTTTGCTCATCAAAATAGAACGCAATAATATAGTCTCCATCCACGAATCCTTCTGAATTCTTCAAGCTGCTTTCAATTTGTTCCTTATCCGTTAATTTGACGGCAGATTTGCTATCTCTCATTTCTTCAAAAACTTCTTCATACGAGTACCCTGCTGCAAAGTTGATATCGATATCCTTCGCTTTTGCAGCCAAAGCATAAGAGATATCATTGCTGTTCACTCTTGCTTCATTCAGCAGTGACTTTTCTTCCAGCCATTTCTCAAATCTTGAATAAGAAGGATACCAGGGCATATAAGCTTTATTGCTGTCATTATAAAAAATCTCAATGTGCGCATATGGCTCGTCACTTCCCTGGAGTTCTTCAAAGGAAGCAGAATCAACTTCTTCAGTTAATATCTCAATAGCCTCTTTTAGATCTTTATCGTCTGTAATGACCGCCCGCTTCGTAACTGGGCCAGTTGGAGTAATCGTCAATTTCGTTGCAGCATCTGCTGAAACCTGATAAATTTCATTTGTTGCCTTTTTATATTCATCTGATTCATAAATCAGCTTAAGAAATGGCTTGTATTCCTTTTTATTAATCCTGTAATCACGGATTAGCTTTTCACCATTCTTCAGTTCATACACGATAAAAACTGAATCGCGGCCCGGAATCTCCGCAAGCCTGTTTTCATCCTTTACAATCGTCTCATGAAATCTTCTGACCAAATCAATATTCTCGTATTCTTTCAAATATAAGGGTTCCTCAGTATCGATATCACTATAAAGGTAAAAACTCTCGCTTAAATGAACCCGCTCAATCTCATTGCCCCGTGGTATGCTTTTTTCATATTGAGTAAAGTCAAATTGGAATAAGGCGAATAAAGCCGCCATTAAAGCTGTGTATGCCAGCAATCCTTTCATATTAATGGTCACACGCCATGATTTTTGCAGAACCATTTCGGCAGCCGCATATCCAATCAATGCTCCAAACACGTAGCCAGCTATAAGCCAGCTCATGCCGCCGCGCATCTCACCGAAATATCCTCCCCCTAAAAGCATCGTGCAAAAAGTTACACCATATTTAAAGATGGGTTTTGTAATCGGAAAAACCAGGGCATGGGAGACAGCCTCCATCCTTCTCCTTTTATAGATCTGCAAACCAAGACAATACAGAGACAAAATAAGAAAAAGATAAATAACAGCCTCTGCGCTTGAGGGAGTGCGCATGTTCATCTGAGTTAGTGCAATTAAGGGAGAAAACTTCTCAAATTTGCTTGCCATATAATATTGGTCTGGATAGCCAAATAAATAGAATGGCAAATTAATAGAAACTAAAATGATCAGGCCTACAGGGAGCAAGAGGAAAATATACGTTAAGGCACCTTGAACGGCGGATAATCCCGTCAGCATTCCCACAGAAACTCCTGCCAGGTAAATCACAATATTAAACAAAAGGGTGATGCCCACCCAATTGAATATCTCCCCAATTGAATAGAACTCCTGCAAATTCATGGGCTGGTACAGTATCAGAACTATCAAAGCAATGAGTAAAACCGGCGAAATTAATAGCATGATGCCAGTTAAAGCATACTGATGAAAAATGGATGCCCGCTTGACTGGGAGACTGTGCATTAAATCGCTATATTGTTTTACCTGTGTGTATCTGAATAAGAACACTGACAAGATCACCGGCACTGATATATTAAAAATAAACTGGATTTGGAAGTTGTGTTGAAACAGATTGTCAATGTCCAGAAATTTCCGCTGTTCCTCTGAAGAATTCATTATTATATCAAGTGGAATAGCGAAGAACAGACCGAGAAAATATACAATGGAAACCCAGCCTACACTTCTGAAAATCGTTTTTAAAATTTCCCTTTTAACCAAGGATGTTCTGGACTGCATATCCAATATCCCCCATTTCATAGATGAAGATCTCCTCTAATGTAAGGGGAAGCATATCGAAAATCACAGGCTTAAATTGTTCTACATATGATGATATTTCCTTCGCATCTCCCTTTACAATGCAGATCATAATGCTGCCTCTTTTTTCTTTATGAAGGATTTTCAGCGGATCGAAAATGGCTGGTACAGATCCTTTAAAAGCCACTTGAATCTTATGTGTATCTGTTTTAAGGTCATCCAGATCTTTTTCCAGGATCATACGCCCTTTATGCATGATGCCAATAAAATCACATAAATCTTCCACTTCACGCAGGTTATGAGAGGAAATAAGGATGGTCATTTCTCTTTCGGCAACCTCATCTATAAGCAGGCTTTTCACTTTTTTTCTCATGACCGGGTCCAGCCCATCCATAGGCTCATCCAAAATTAAAACTTCCGGCCTGGCAGACAAAGCCAGGATAAAAGCAGCCTGCCTCTGAATGCCTTTTGAAAATCTGTGAATCTTTTTATGTGTGTCCATTTCAAAAATAGCAGCAAGTTCTTCAAAGCGGCCGTCATCCCATCTGCTGTAAATATTTTGATAAAATTGTGCCATTTGCTTAACTGTATATTGAGGCAGAAAATAGGGATGGTCCTGAATAAAAAAGATCCTTTCCTTAATTACCGGATTTTCGAAGACCGGCTGGCCGTCAATGGCAACATACCCCTCATCCTCCACATAGATGCCTGCCAAAAGCTTCAAGAGCGTTGTTTTTCCGGCTCCATTGGAACCAAGCAAGCCGTATATGGACCCTTTATTGACTTCGATGGAGACATTTTCAACAGCCTCCATCTCCTCGAATGATTTACGTACATTACGGATTTTGATCATCTTCTATCCCTCCCCCTATAGCTGCTTCTAATTCCTGAATCATATTAAATAATTCATCTTTTGTAATTCCAAGATATATAGCTTCTGATAAAAGCTTTGAAAGTTCACTTTTCACTTTTTCTATTTTTTCTCTGTTCAGATTGGGAGTTGCTGGACTGACAAAACTGCCCTTCCCCTTTATAGAATAAATATAGCCCTGAGATTCTAGTTCCCTGTATGCCTTTTGAATCGTATTGGGATTGATTGTCAGCTGATGGGCCAGCGTTCGAACGGAAGGCAGCTGTTCATCTGCTGTTAAGACCTCGGTGATGATCAGCTCTTTAAGCCGCTCAACCAGCTGTTCATATATAGGCTTTCGGCTCCTTACGTCCAATTCAAACATGTTTACCCTCCCATCTGTACGTAGTGTACTATCATTCATAGTACAGTTAATACAGTTAGATTATATTACAAGTAATTGGAAAAGAGAAGAGGAAATTTAAATTTTTATAAAAAGAAAAAACTGGCTCAGCCAAAGGGCTAAACCAGTTATAATTAATTATTTAGCTGATTTCACATTCACCGGAGGCGGAGGCAAAATCATGTTGGAACGTCTATTGTTTGTTGCGATAATATAAACAGCTGCGAATGCGATGCCAACCGCAATGAAGGATCCGAGATTGAAGATCCCTTTTTGCGAATACCATACAATCGAGTAGCCCACTGACCCAGCCAGCAAGGCATAATAGAAGAATGGGAAAAGGGTTTTCCGAATGACAGTGCCTTCTTTTCCGACAAGACCAACAACAGCTGATGCAGCAACTACGTTATGGACACAAATCATGTTTCCAGCTGCTCCGCCGACTGCCTGAAGAGCTACAATCCAGGTTGCATCCACTCCAATCTGTGAACCAACATCATATTGGAATAGAGAAAACATCATATTACTGACAGTATTACTTCCCGCGATAAAAGCACCCATGCCTCCTATAAACGTTGCAAAGAACGGCCAGAATTCCCCTGCAAGTGCTGCAGCACCGTTTGCAAGTTCGATCGGCATCTGATTATAGCCTGCCTCTCCCCCGCCGGTATTGATGAAAACCTGTACCATCGGAACAGTGAAAATTAATGCGGTTGAAGCAGCAACGGTTGTTTTTCCTGAATCTGCCCAGGCTTTTTTGTATGAACCAGAATTCATTCCATGAATAAAATAGGTGATAACGGATACAAGAATAAAAATGGTCCCCGGCAAATACAGCGGCTGGAAACTTGAGGTGATGCCGGAATCGAAAATGTTTTCAAACTTAACCGTCCAGGCCTGGAGCCACTCCAGGAATGGAAGCGATTTCAATCTGGACAATACTAAGAACAGGCCAACTAAAACATAAGGAGTCCAGGCACGCAGCATGCTCATGCTTCCGCTTTTGTGGGCAACTGCTTTGATTTCAAGTTTACCAGTCCACTCCGGATCCCACTTGGATTTCTCTTCAAAATCCCAAACCTGATCCTTAGGAGGCATAAGAAATCCTTTTTTTGCCGCAACAACAACAATTGCTAAACCAGTTAATCCTCCAACCATAGACGGGAATTCAGGTCCAAGAACATTGGCAACAATTACATAAGGGATTGTCATGGCAAAAGATGCGAACAGGGCAAACTTCCAAATCTTTATCCCTTCTGTAAACGATTTGTTCTTGCCAAAGAATCTTGTCATTAAAGCTACTACAAATAAAGGAATTAATGTGCCTGCAATCATATGGAGAATAGCTACTTGTCCGGCAATTTGCGTTACCAGGCCAAGCAGATTATCTGTAAGGCTCGCATTGCCAGATAAACCGGACTGCACACCAACGAGCATCGGAGTGCCTACTGCACCGAATGAAACTGGTGTGCTTTGAATAACCATCCCGGCAATTACAGCTGCCATAGCCGGGAAGCCCAGACCCACTAATAGCGGTACAGCTACTGCTGCAGGAGTCCCAAACCCGGATGCGCCTTCAATGAAAGAACCGAATAGCCAGGCAATGATAATCACTTGAATTCTGCGGTCAGGAGAGATATCGGTAAATCCCTGGCGGATGGTCTTTAAGCCGCCGCTTTCCTGCAGAGTATTCAGAAGCAGTATTGCACCAAAAATAATGTATAGGAGTGTTCCGGCGACAACCAGGCCATTAATGGATGCAGCCGCCACTTTTGCACCCGACACCTTCCAGACAAATAGCGCCAGGACAACAGCTACAAGGTACGAGATGGGCATGGCCTTACTTGCCGGCCATCTTAGTCCGACAAGGAATACTGCAACTGCAATAATTGGCAATAATGATAATAAAGCTAACATTCCAGTACTCATTACTTACTTTTCCCCCTTTTGTTTTGTAATAGCGAACAATAATTGCACTTTGTTGCGGACTGCAAAACATGTTATATAACTATAATTGTTTTGTTATACAACAATGAATCAAGCTTATTTTTATTATACAAACATTTTTCATAATTTCAATAATATTTGGAAAATTTAATCTATGCATTTACACAAAAATATTTGTATGTATATACAAAAAAATTAGCCCAATATATCTTTTTATCAAGATATATTGGGCTAATCCTAACTTATCCGGCTGACATGTCCGAGCCGGGCGGAAATCCCTTGTCCGGTTTTTACCATTATAGACTTTAATGCATCAAGGCGATCACTAGTCATCCGCATTGTCGGGCCTGAGATACTGACTGCAGCAATAACTTTGCCGAGGTGGTCAAAAATAGGAACGGCAACACAAGTAATCCCATATTCATTTTCTTCCAGATCAAGGGCATATCCATTTTGCCTGACCTGCCCCAATTCTTTCATAAATTCATCTTTATCCGTTATGGTTTTATTTGTATGGACCGGCATCCCTTTTCTTTCAAGGATATCAAAAACAACGCTTGAAGGCAGATGAGCCAGAATGGCTTTTCCGACAGAAGTGCAATGCATCGGAGCTCGTTTGCCAACTTTAGAATGCATCCTTAAAGTCTCATTGCCCTCAAGCTTTTCGATGTACACAACCTCTCCCTGGTCGTAGACGACCAAATGAATGACTTCATTTGTTTCATTTTCCAGCTCCTGAAGAAAAGGTCTTGCCTCTGCACGCAAATCGATCGATTCAAGCAGTTTTGAACTGATCTCCAGGAATTTATACCCTAATTTGTACTTGCCGGTTTCGCTATCCTGCTCTATATATCCGTACTGAACAAGAGTAGAGAGGATACGATAAACAGAGCTTTTATTGATATCAATCTGATTGGCAATTTCCGTTACGCCAAGACCGCTTTTTTTCAGGCTGATCAATGTAATAATATCCAGTGCCCTGCTGACGGACTTGACCATGTTTTCTCTTTCCACAATACTCACCTCTGGTGCAAAAACCGAAATCCATTACAAATAGATTATACCGTTTTTGCGCTTTCACGTGCCACTGCAAAGGTATTCCGCAGCGTTCCAATCTCTTTGATCTCACATTCGATAACATCGCCTGACCTAACCATTTCAGCCCCAACAGGGCTTCCTGTAAGGATTACGTCACCTGGCATCAGCGTCATGACATTAGTCAGGTAGGAAATCATTTTTCGAATTGGGATAATCATTAATTCTGTGCTGCTGCTCTGCTTCTCTGAGCCGTTTAATTTAGCCTCAACTTTAACCTGAAATGGATCCAGGTCTGTTTCGATAACCGGACCAAGCGGAGTAAATGTGTCAAAGGATTTGCCAATTGTCCAATGTCCATCATTATGGAAGAATTGCGGTGCAGTAACATCATTCCCAACTGTGTAGCCAAAAACATAATCAAGCACATCTGACTCTGCTACATTTTTAGCTTCCCTGCCAATGACCACTGCCAGTTCTGATTCAAATTTCACCTCTTCAATGCCTTCAGGAATGATAATATCCTCATCAGGCCCTATAACAGATGATACAGGCTTAAAAAAGAATACAGGGATTTCCGGGAGTGTCTCAGGCAAATCTGATTTCACTGACACATAGTTAGCTCCAATACCAATAATCTGATTTGGAACCAGCGGAGCAAGCTGCTTAACTTCATCCTGCGAAAAGCTCTGGCCAGTATACTCCCAATCTCCGAAAATATCACCTTTAATTTCTTTAAATATGCCCCCCTCTGCTACTCCTGTATGTACTGCCCCTTTAACTTCATATCTAGTAAATTTCATCTTTTTCCCTCTCCCCTCAATTACTTTAAGTCTGCAGACCTTTAGAAAAACAGGGCACATGCATGCCCTGTTCTAAAACTATTACTGTTTAACAGCATACCTGGACTTAGCTTCAAGACGGCGGCGGTGCAAAATAGGTTCTGTATAGCCATTTGGCTGATCATAACCTTCAAAAACGAGGTCACATGCTGCCTGGAATGCAACTGATTGATCAAAGTCAGCAGCCATTGGGCGGTATGCTGGATCTCCACTATTTTGTTCATCCACAACTTTAGCCATTTTCTTAAGTGTCTCAAGCACTTGCTCCTTCGTGCAGATTCCATGGTGCAGCCAATTCGCAACATGCTGGCTTGATATTCTTAATGTCGCACGGTCCTCCATTAAACCAATATTATTGATATCAGGAACTTTGGAACAGCCGATGCCCTGCTCAACCCAGCGGACAACATATCCCAGGATACCCTGTGCGTTGTTATCCAGTTCTTCTTGAACTTCCCCTGGAGTCCATTGCGGATTTTCAGCAACCGGAATCTGCAGGATTTCATCACGAAGGTCCGAAATTTCTTCCAGCAGCTGGTTTTGTACCTTTTGAACTTCCACCTGATGATAGTGTAAAGCATGAAGGGTTGCAGCAGTTGGAGAAGGTACCCAGGCTGTATTGGCTCCAGCGTTCAGATGGCCGATTTTCTGCTCCATCATATCAGCCATCATATCAGGCATAGCCCACATACCTTTTCCAATCTGCGCACGGCCTTGGAAGCCTGTTTCAAGGCCTGTATTGACATTGGATTTTTCATAGCCTTTTAGCCAAGCTGTTGCCTTCATGTCATTCTTGCGGATCATTGGGCCAGCTTCCATGGAAGTATGCATCTCATCCCCAGTCCGGTCCAGGAACCCAGTGTTTATGAAGACGATGCGCTCCTTTACTTCACGAATGCAGGCTGCCAGGTTCAAAGATGTACGGCGCTCTTCATCCATTACACCAATTTTAAGTGTATTCCGCTCAAGTCCGAGCAGATCTTCTGTCCGGTCAAACAACTCGTTTGCAAAAGCAACTTCCTTGGAACCGTGCATCTTTGGCTTAACGATATAAATGGAACCTTCTGATGAGTTTTGGTATGGGCCATTTCCAAGCAATGTATGCTTGCCAATCAGGCTGGTAATTACCGTATCCAGAATACCTTCCTGTACTTCATTTCCATCCGCATCTAAAATCGCATTAATGGACATTAAATGTCCGACATTCCTGACAAACATTAATGAGCGTCCAGATAATGAGAACTTCTCTCCATCTGGAGAAACATACGAACGGTCGGGATTTAATGTACGTGTCATTGATTTAGCACCCTTTGTAAAGGCGGCGGAAAGGTCTCCCTTCATTAAACCAAGCCAGTTGCGGTACACAAGGACCTTGTCTTCAGCATCAACTGCTGTTACTGAGTCTTCACAATCCATAATTGTGGTAATTGCAGCTTCAAGCAAAACATCCTTTACTCCGGCATCATCCGTTTTTCCAATTGGGTGGCTTCTGTCAATTTGAATTTCAAAATAAAGGCCATTATTCTTTAGAAGTACCGCAGAAGGCTGATCCTGCTCTCCCTGGTATCCGGCAAACTTTGCTTCTTCTTTTAGATTTGCAGTTTCGCCATTGTTAAGTACAACAGACAGCTTATCGTCTTCCACTTTATATTGAACAGCGTCTTTGTGAGAACCTCTTGACAAAGGAACGGTTTGATCAAGGAATTCCCTGGCAAACGCAATAACCTTTTCTCCCCTTACAGGATTATATCCGCCATCTCTATTTGCCCCGTTTTCTTCACTGATTGCATCTGTGCCGTAAAGTGCATCATATAAGCTTCCCCACCGGGCATTTGCTGCATTAATCGCATAACGCCCGTTATTAACTGGAACGACCAATTGCGGTCCAGCCTTCACAGCTACTTCATCATCCACGTTTTCCGTAGTAATCTTAAAATCTTCGGTCTTTGGCTCAAGATAGCCGATCTCTTCTAAAAAAGACTTATAGCTATTAAAATCAAAATCTTGATTTTCTCTGTGCCAATTGTTCAGCTTATGCTGAATTTCATCCCGCTTCGCCAGCAATGCTTTATTTTTAGGTGTCAGATCATTTATAAGCGCTTCCAAACCTGGCCAAAATTGTTCCTGATCCACTCCGCTTCCCGGCAGAGCCTCGGAATTGATAAATTCATAAAGCTCTCTTGCAACTTGCAGGCTTCCTGTTTTTACATAGTTTCCCATATTCATTTCCTCCTTTGGTTGCTGCTTTTACCATTTCTAATTTTAATGCGGCTGCCGATCCTTGTTTCTTATTACGAAACGGCGTTTCTAACTTTCTCTTAAAAAAATAATAGCATGTTTCCAAATGGATTTTCAATAATTTTCACACAACTTTATTCTTCTAATTGATAAGGCTGAATTTAGTTTTTCAACATTCGGTAACTGCCCAGCCTTCTATTGAAGGCTGGGTATTCTGTTATGAAATTGCCTGGGCCTTCATCTCTTTTTTGATTTCAGCACATCTGCTCGGCGATGGGAACAGTTTTCCAGCATTCAGCAGATTATGAGGATTAAAGACTTCCCGGATATCTGTCTGGGCAGCAATTTCTTCTTCTGTGAAAACAAATCGCATTTCTTCCCGCTTTTCAATGCCGACTCCATGTTCTCCAGTTATGGTCCCTCCAACATCGGCGCAGACTTTTAGGCACTGGCTTCCAGCTTCAAGTGCTTTCTCTGATTCTCCTGGTATCCTTGCGTCAAATAGGACAAGAGGATGCAGGTTTCCATCTCCCGCATGAAAAATATTAGCAATCCTTAATCCCGATTCACTGCTAATCTGATTGATTCTGCTTAAAACTTCAGGCAGTTTGCTTCGAGGAATGACCCCATCCTGAACCAGATAATCGGGAGAAATGGCTCCCATGGCACCAAAGCCTGTCTTACGGTTCGCCCACCATCTTGCTCTTTCCTCTTCACTTCCTGCCGCACGGACTTCACGGACATTCCTCTTTCTGCAAACCTCAAGGATTTGGTCGATCTGTTCCTCAATTCCCGCTGCAATTCCATCCACTTCAATTAAAAGAACTGCTTCTATATCTTTTGGATGGCCTACCGGAAAAGCTGCAGCTTCCACACCTTCAATAGCAGTCTTATCCATCATTTCAAGAGCTGCTGGTACAATACCCGCAGATATTATATCTGATACTGCCTGGCTCCCATCTTCAACCCGATCGAAGTAGGCGAGGACAGTCTGCTTTCCTTCAGGGTTTTTCAGTACCCTCACAGTTATTTTTGTTACAATTCCAAGGGTCCCTTCAGAACCTGTAATCAGACCCAGTAAATCATATCCGGGAGCATCGGGAATACCGTCCTTGCCAATTTCCACTATCTCACCATTAGGCATGACCACTTCAAGTCCAAGAATATGGTTTGTAGTAACTCCGTACTTCAGACAATGTGCACCGCCGGCATTTTCTGCAACATTTCCGCCAATTGTACAGCAGTACTGGCTGGATGGATCCGGTGCGTAATAATAGCCTTTATCGGATATTGAATTTGTGAGTTTCAGATTTACAAACCCAGGCTCCACAACGGCGCGGCGGTTTTCAAGATCAACGCTAATAAGTTTTTTCATCCTAACCATACTGATTATTATTTCTCCATTAAGAGGTATGGCTCCTCCGCTCAGCCCCGTACCTGCCCCCCTGGCCAGGAAGGGAAGATTGTTTTCCGAGCAGTACGTGACAATCTCCGACACTTCTTGTGTATTCTTTGGAAAAACGACTGCCCTTGGCAAGTGCTTATGGATCGTAAAGCCGTCACAGTCATAAGCAACAAGATCTTCTTTCTGGTAAAGAATGGAACGGGAACCTCCCACAAATTCAGCCAAATTTAAGATGTGTTGGTCCTGTGATTTAACCCGATCTTTCGTTCTCACTCTTTTCCCTCCTTCACACGGTCTTCCTTTTGGTAAGCCCAGTCAAGAAGCTGGACAGTATGGACAATTTTCTGATTCCTGCCGTATTTTTGAACTCCCATGGCCATTTGAAGCATACAGCCGGGATTTCCCATTGAGATCATTTCCACATCATCTGGAACATTTTCCATCTTGCTTTCAAGGACCGCATTGGCCATTTCCGGATTGGTAATATTGTATATTCCTGCACTGCCGCAGCAGCGGTCTGAATTAGGCATGTGTACCATCTCAACACCAGGAATATCAAGGAGAATATCACGCGGCTGCTGCCGGATTCCCTGACCATGTGCTAAATGGCAGGCATCATGGTAAGTAATTCTGGTTTTCATTTCTGCCTTTGGTTTTTCATAGCCTGTTTCATGAAGAAATTTTGAAATATCCTCTACCTTTTCAGAGAACTCTTCCGCTTTTGCATGCATTTCAGGGTCTTCCTTAAATAATTCTGCGTATTCCTTCATCATGCACCCGCATCCGGCTGCATTAACAATCACTTTATCAAAGTCTTTGAATGCTTCCATATTCTGCTTCGCCAGCTTCCTGCCCATATCACGGTCTCCCGCGTGAACATGCAGGGCTCCGCAGCATGTTTGGTTTTGGGGAATGACGACATCATTTCCATTTCGGTTCAGTACATTTATGGTGGATTCATTAATATCACTGAACATGACATCCATTACACAGCCGGTCAGCATCGCAACTTCCTGCTTTGTCTCCCCTTTTGCTTTGATTACTTTTACGTCTTTATATTTCTTTTTTACAGGCTCTTTCACTTCAGGCATGATGGATTCCATATCGGCAAGGTGCTGCGGCATAATATTGATTAATTTGGTTTTCCGGACTGCTTTTTGCATGCCGCTTTTTTGGTAGAATTTCAGAAGGCCGCCCAGCGTATTTAAGCGATTCTGGTGAGGGAAAAGGTCATGAAGAAAAAACTTGCTGATGGCTCCTTTCACACCAGTTAATGGCATTGCCTGCCGAATCTGGCCGCGTGCTTCCTCAATCAAACCGCCAACATCGACATCAGCTGGGCATGCAGTTGTACAGGCACGGCAATCCAGACATTGAAATACCGGGTCCATGAATTGCTCATTTACTTGAAGCTTCCCTTCAGCCACAGATTTGATCAGGTGTACACGCCCCCTTGGAGAATGCTGTTCCTGACCTGTCTGTTCATATGTCGGGCATGATTCCAGACACATGCCGCAATGGACACAGTCAGCCCATTTCTTTTCATCTGGCGGATCGCTCCATAAATAGTTTCCCAATCCCGAGGTACATGGCGGCTCTTGCTTTAAATCGAGTTCACGGACACTCATTTATATCCCTCCTATGAATCTGTTTGGGCTTACTGTTTTATTTGGGTCGACTTTTGTTTTAATCCCCTGAAGCAAAAAGAAATGAGAAGGTTTATTTCCCCAAACATCCACTTTTTTCCGAAGCTCAAATGGCAGGTGCTTTGCAACCGCATATCCCCCTGCTCTTTCAGCGATCTGCCTTACATGTAAAGCGGCATCGGCGACATCTGGCTCTGCTCCTCTAATGGTCACTTGGCTCAATCCATGGCCCAGACCTCCGTGTGATTCGACTTTCACATTGAATTTATCTTGAAGCAGTTCAGTATCCTTTAATATTCTCACCGCGTCGAGATTAACAGTTCCAACCTTAAAGGAGGCTTCTGTTTGAATTAGCAATTCCTTGTCTGCCCCATTCGGAATATGCCTGTAAAAGCGATCCCAAAACAAATCCGCTTTTTCCTTGGAGCTTATACTCAATTTCGCATCTTTCGGCAGCATATTTCCCACAAAAATTTCCTGATAACGTACAGAGCTTTCAACATCTTCAAAACTCATAGCTATCGTGTAAGAGTTTATTCCGCTGAGTCTATCTGAAAGTGCCGGATTCAGCAGTTCAAGCGAAACTGGTTCAATCATAGAATCCAAAACCTTCACTGCAAACGCCTTTATATCCTCCAGATTTCCGGCTGGAAACGAAACGAGAACCAGACTCTCACATTTAGGGATTGGGCGAAGCTTTAAGGTAATTTCAGAAATCACACCAAGTGTGCCCATCGATCCTATAAACAATTTATTCATATCATAGCCGGCAACATTTTTTACGACTCTGCCACCCGAACGTATTACCTTTCCATCCGGATAAACAGTCCTTAATCCAATAACTGCATCACGGGCTGAACCGTAGCCCAACCTTTTGGGTCCGCTTTCATTTGCTGCAATGATTCCGCCTATTGTGGCATTTTCGGGCCAAAAAGGATCGAGAGATATCTTTTGATTATGTTTGGCCAGATAATCCTGAAGGTCTTTAAAGCGAGTTCCGGATCTTACTGTTACTGTCATATCACCAGGTGTGTGTTCCACAATCCCTGTATATTTTTCAAGTGATAAAAGAAAATCCGCTTTTTCATTTAACCCTCCGAATCCACGTTTTGTGCCACCGCCCATAATGTTGATGGTTAGACCATTCAAATCTGCATGCTTAATTGCCGCTGCAATCTCATCTTCTGTTTCCGGTAATATAATCATTTCTCCTGAGTTGCCAAATGGGCTTGAAACTTCATTTTTAATTATCTGGTCTTCTCTAAAATAAGTTTTTAAAGCACTTATCGATTCTGCTGCAATCAACATATCCACCCCGTTTGTTTCGTAATAGCAAACAACGTTTCTGATAAATTTCAAAAAAACATTAACGTTCTTGCAGGATACTCATTTGCAAAAGTTTCTCAACCAGCTCTAAATGTTCAATCATATTCTTATGCGCCTGATCCGGCTGCTTATTTTTAATAGACAAATAGATACCCAGATGCTGCTCTTCAATCTTTTTTGCGATATCATCCCTTGTTTGAAGATAATGATGGAAATCGATCATGGATTTTTTCAGTGTTTCAGATATAAATTGCACAAATTGGATAAGTATATCATTGCCTGCTGCATGGGCAATCGCCATATGAAACTGATAATCCTCCTCCCATCCATGGATGGCTGCATCGGAAATCAGCTTATTCATCTTCGCCAAATCCGCTTCAGACCGATTTGCGGCTGCCATTTCAGCGAGACCTGTCTCAACCATTTTTCTTGCCTGGAATAACTCATGGATATCTTTTATATCCGGGTGCAAATGTGGATTATTAAACAGTTTAGAAGAATCAAAGCGGGTTATGTAAGTGCCTTCTCCTTGCTTTACCTGCACAATCCCCTTGCCCTGCAAAGAGGTTAGCGCGTCTCTGACAGCTGACCGTCCAACACCAAATAGTTCACACAACTCCCTTACAGAAGGAAGCTTATCCCCAGGTTTAAAGGAACCTTTTGCAATCATGTCTTGAATTTGCTCAGCAGCAACCTCAGAAATTTTGCGCGTTGAGATCTTTTTTACATTCATTCTTACGCCTCCTCCCTTTGCAGACATCACATATCTGATAAGTTAATTGTTATTTACTATTTAAGCACGCTTAATTGTAATAATCAATAAAATATTTAGAATTTAATAAAAATTATTTTATCTTGATGGGCGGGATGAGTTTGATTGCTGGAGAACTTCGGATTTTTGAGGAGATGGAGTCTCAAACTTGAGGTATCTTTAAACTCAGTTTGAGGTAGTTTAGTAAACTGGGTCCGGACTTGATGGCACTTTGGACTCTGGTAGAGAGGATTCTGTTTTTTGGCTCCGAACCTGAGTCTACTTCAGATTCTGGTTGAGCTCATCCTGAAATGTGAGTCCGAACCTAGTACAACTTCCGGACTATGGTTGAGGATATCACTATTTTGGGTCCAAACCAGAGCCTACTTCAGACTTTGGTTGAGCTCATCCTGGAATTTGAGTCCGAACCTAGTGCAACTTCGGACTCTGGTTGAGGTTATCCCGTATTTTGGGTCCGAACCAGTCAAGTTATTGCAAGCAGCACGGCCCAAAAAAATATAAATCCCCAACTCTGATTTGGTAATAATCTAAAAGTGAGTTCAACATAAAAAACCTGACTTCCACGTTTTAACATGGAAGTCAGGTTAATTTTACTATTCTATAACGCGTACAACTCGTCCATTAAACTTAGTTTTCCAATAGCCACTGGACATGTTTGCAACCGCAACACCCGTTGAGCTTTGTGAACCGATGAATTTACCGCCGCCGAGGTAAATGCCTACATGGCCATCCCTTTTATAAGTATCAAAGAAAACAAGATCTCCAGCTCTCATTTCGCTTGCTGAAACCTGGCGCCCGCCAAATTTAAGAGAATCTGTGCTGGCTCCAACACTAATTCCAGCCTGGGAGAATGCCCAATGCACAAAACCTGAGCAATCAAATCTTCCATTGGCTATATCATAAGCATTTCTGCCGCCGCCAAAAACATAAACAGAATTACCGATATATTTATTGCCTGCAGTTGTAACAATGCTAATTGCGCTTCCGCCCTTGACGCTTGGCTTAGGAGCAGAGTTGCTGGATCCTTTTGTTTTCTGTGCAGCAGTTTTTTGCTCTTTGACAGATGATGAACCTGTTGGTGCAGAAGTCACTGAAGCCGAACCTGCTGATGATGAAGTCGATGCAGCTGTCTGTACTACTGGCGCTGTTTGCGCCACAATGCTTTGTTCGATTTGAGCAATCATAGAAGCATATTTAACATCTTCGCTTTGCAGCTTTGCCTTCTTATCTGCAATTGAATTTTCTTTATCTTTTAACTGCTGGATTAATGAGCTATTTTGCTGCTTTTGCTCCTCCATGATAGACTGCATGCCTTTTAATTCGGTCATCATGCTGGTTAATCCCGCTAACTCTTCTTCCACTGCAGCCTTCTTTTCTTCAAATGCCTTTTTATCCTGTTCCTGTTCTTCCAGTAATTGTTTGTCTGCCTGAACAAATGTGGTTACTGCTCCGACACGGTCAACAAAGTCACTGAAACTGGACGCACCAAGAAGAACATCTAAATATGCCACTGTTCCGCCGCTTTCCTGAAAAGATTGTGCACGCTGTTTTAGGATAGCGCTTCTCTTTTCGATTCTTTCCTCAATGATAGCCATTTCTGCCTTCAATTGATCTACTTCGGATTTAGTGCTGGCAATTTTAGTTTGAGTTTCAGCTATTAATTTATTATTATCTTCAATCGCCTTTTCAACTTTACTAATTTTATTATTTAATTCAGCGATTTCTTTAAGTACACTTACCAATTCCTTATCCGCTTCAGCCAGTGTGGCCTGCAAGCTGGAACGCTGCTGCTGTATTTGGCTTTTTTGGTTTTCGAGCTTATTGATTGATTCAGCATTTACACCTGGGATTGAAAAAGCACTTCCAAGCCCAAGGATAATAGTTGTATTTAAAACGATGAGCCTTTTTCTCAAAGTCATTACCCTGCTTTCTAATATGTACTTGGTCATTTATTGGCCGTAAGAATATAAAACTATTTATCTATGTATATTTTGTTAAGCGATTACAATAAATATCTCTAGTAAATTTGTCTTTCCATGGAGGATTATACCATCCTTATTTGACAGACTTGTTATAGAAATATTACAAAAATATTTCAAACGTGACATTAAACCCCTTTTTTCGCCATCCTTATATGACATAATTCCCTATTTTACTCAGAGAAGATATCCAACAACAGTTGTGTGCTGTATTCCGGAAAGAATAAAAAAAGACTGGAATCCGGATTCTATCTTCCAGATTTCAGTCTTTAATGAATACTTTTAATCCATAAACTTGCTTTGGATATCCTGATCGAACACAAATACCGACATTCCAAAATCCCGTTCGATATCTATATCCACAAACAGGTCAATTAGTCTTGCCTGCAAAAATTCTTCCATTTCAGCCGGCCGGTTCTTTTTATACATCTCCTTGACCATTTCTGTTCTGGCAGCCCGAAGCATTTGTTTCCCTTCGTCTGCACTAGCTATGAATTTTTCCACAGGAGATAAATTACCTTCCATTTCACATATAGCCCAATGTTTGCAGAAAGTTGTCCTAACTTTGCTAGGTCCTTTGCCCATATGTTTTTTTCGGAAGGAGCGCACTAAATTACTGAATTCAGCTTCATACTTGTTCATATTCCAACCCTCATTAACCTATTTTCATGTATAATCCCAATTATACATGTCCAATGCAGGTTTCACTTTAATAAGTTAATCAATTAATACAATTATTGTCAAACTAAACAATCTAAATTTCTTGTTTAACTGAATTATATGCTACTATTTTGTTAGTTGAAAGGTTCTAGGAGGAAGAATTATGGATATTCTAAGCAGCAGAAAAATTGTCAGATTTCAGAATGGAGTTCTGCAGGATGCAGAAGATTCAATTGTTTCCGAACACCCTCTCACAATTCATCTAAATGGAGAAGAGTTCGCAACAATGGTCTGCAGCCCAGAGAATATTCGGGAATTAACAATCGGCTTTTTGGCTTCTGAAGGCTTCATCAGGAGTATTGACGAAATCAAGGATATACAAATAGATGAAAGCAAAGGATTTGCATATGTGGAGTTACATACCCAAACTTCAACAGCAAGCCATGAGTTCCACTCCAAACGGTTTATTGGTTCATGCTGCGGGAAAAGCAGGCAATTTTATTTTCACAATGATGCCAGGACAGCCAGAACTTCTACATCAAAGCTGACCTTGTCTCCCAGCCACTGCATCTCATTTATGAAACAGCTGCAGGAAGGCAGTCTGACTTTTCAAGAAACCGGAGGAGTACATAATGCCGCCTTATTTTCTGCAGATGAAGTGATTGTCAGCAGAACAGATATTGGCCGGCATAATGCTCTAGATAAAATCCTTGGGTATTGCATTGAAAACAGGATTCCTGTAAGAGATAAAGTTATTGCATTCAGCGGCAGAATCTCTTCGGAAGTTCTTCTAAAAGCCTCCAAAATCGGAGTAGGCATAATTCTATCAAAATCAGCTCCGACTGATCTGGCCATAAAACTGGCAGAGGATCTTAATATCACAGCCGTTGGCTTTATACGCGGTCAGTCTTTTAATGTTTATTCTCATCCTGAAAGGATCGTTTCAGGGGAGGAAGATTAATAAAAAGAGGTATCCTCTTTCTCTTCATCAAAATGTTCTATTTTTAAGCTCATTTTTTTTGCATATAGGTTAAAATCTTGATTTTACAGATTACTAAACCTAAATATAAAGCTAAAAGGCTAGTAGTTATAAATAGATATGTTTTAGTAATGCCATGAAAAAAAGCAAGTCAACGCTTTTGCTTTGACTTGCTAACTATTAAAACATAGGATGTGGAGGGTCTATCCCCAGAACCGTTTCACCATCTACGGTTAACCAAATGTAATAATGGTCAATTTCCGTTTTCAAGACTTTCTCTATCTTTGCAATCAAACTTTCCTGCAATTCGAATGACAATCTTGCTGTTTCTTCTCCTAATTCATAATTTTGAAGTCCCATTAAATCAGCTATATATCTAGCTTGTTCATACGATACTTCTACATATTTATCATATTCAGGTAAATATGCTGCCTCTGATGTCTTTGCGTTGAATACAAACAATAACATCAAACTTACTAGAACAAATGCTGTTTTCTTCATTTTTGTTCCCCCTTACATTTTTACTAATTTGTCTTTTATTTTAAAAAATGTATCAACGATATCTGGATTGTACATGGTTCCCCGATTTTTTCTAAGTTCATCTATTGCTTCAAGTACGCTTCTGCCTTTCTGGTAAACCCGATCAGTAGTCATGGCATCAAATGAGTCTACAACAGAAATAATTGCTGCTTCTATTACAATTTCATCCCCTTTAAGTCCTTTGGGATATCCAGTGCCATCATATCTTTCATGATGCTGCTCCACCACTTCGCCTGCTTCTATTAAACTCGGCAAACCTGTCTCTTGCAGTATTTCTCTTCCAAACGTAGAATGCTGCTTCATTAATTCCCACTCATCAGAGGTTAATTTACCTGGTTTTTGAAGAATCTCTACTGGCACCTTCACTTTTCCTATGTCATGCAAAAATGCAGCAAGATTAAGTTTTAAAATTTGCCGGGAATTTAAATCAAGTGCGTCTGCCATGAGCATTGACATTTTTGTAATTCTATCGCAATGATCGCTTGTATATCCATCTTTCTCTTCGATTGATATGACCAAATCTCTTAATTCATTTGTCACTCTGCTATAGTAGTGAAAAACTGGATTAGATGTTACATATAAAAATTCAGATTGACCTATTGATTGAAAAATATGATGTTCAGTTACTGGGCATCTTTGAAACGAATCACCAGCTCTGAGTGTTTTTTCCCCATTAGAATCTTTTAAAAGAAGTTTACCTGAAAGCAAATGAAGATATTCTAGCGTTTCACCGCCTTCTAACGGTTCCAGTCCCCACCTGGCATCAGGTTCCAGCTTATGATAAATAACCTCTGTCCCGTCCCCCGAAGCAATCAGGGAGATTTGCAAGCCTTTCATGTGGACTGTTTCAATGAAACTATCTTCATTTATAATGCCCACTTTATTACCCTCTTTCTTATACTTCGCAAATGATGTATGTATTGGGTGGCAAATTAATAAACTTTCCTATATTGCCATTCTAGTACATGATTTTCCATTTTTCCACAAAAATTTTGCTATTAAATTGATATTAAAGAGAATATTGACAATATTTAAGGCTATTTGCCTGATTTTATCATTTCCAATAAAAAACCAGTGACCTTAAATGGGGTCACCGGCTTGTTGTCATTCTCTTTTGTTAGGAGGAACATCTCTTTCGTTTTTCTCCATTTTGTGTATTTTCTGGTCTTCTGGAAGCTGGGTGTTCCTTTCCATGGCGCTTGTATCTTCTCCCATCCCTTTTAGGAAAGTAATCAGAAGTGTAACCGCACGATTGACTTCTGGATCTTTTAATGCCTTTACCAGTTCAAAGTAGCTTGTTTTTTCATCCGTTTCTTTTTGTTCCGCCACCCTGGCAATACCGGAATTTAATTTTAACAGCAAGGGTTCAAGCTGCTGAACATTAATGGTGCCAAGAGTTCCAACCATGAGAAGCAGGTTTTTGATTGTATTGGTAGCTTCCGGTTTATCCACTGCTTTAACAAGGACATTTAATACTTTATCTCCCTGTCCAAATAAGCCATTTAATAATGAAAGAACTCCCCGATCATGCATATGTCCTACTGCTTTCAGTAGCTCAAGAATGGAATCCTTATTATCTATCAGGGCATTCTCCACTTCTTCCAGGTCCTTTTTGCGTTTATCCTCTGGGCTTAATTCAAAACGCTTGATGTTATTAATTGCTTTAGCCATGCTGCTTCCGCTCCTTTTTCACCATTTCTCCCGGGAAAATATAATCTTTTCTTGCCCATTTCTTTTGCACGTTTACACCTATCTGCGGCTGCGGATTGCCATAGCGGTGATTAATTCTTGGAAGCGGGTTGCTTCCTTCTTCACTCAGGATTTCAAGCTTTACCTTCGTTTCCTTATATGCTGGTGTATCGGTATCCTTGTCGGCATAGCTGCTTGTTAATAAATTTATGGCGGCATCGCCCCTATCATTCATAGGAAGGTAAACTTCCTTTCCTTTAACCCTATCCGTTATATGGCACTTTACTTTCACATTGCCATATGGCGATGTCAAACGAACAAGTGTACCATCCTTCACCCCTCGTTCTTCGGCTAATTCAGGTGATACCTCCAGGAAAACTTCCGGTGTTTTCAAGCTGATTCCTTTTGACTTGTAGGTCATATTACCTTCATGGAAGTGCTCCAGAAGACGCCCATTATTGACATGAATATCATATTCCATTGGGTATTCAAGAGCAGGAGTCCAATCTACCGGAAAAAGTCTTGCCTTGCCATCCGGGAAAGGAAAGCCTTCCGTATAGAGGAGAGGACTGTCCGTTCCATCTTCAGCCACGGGCCATTGCAGACTATTGTATCCTTCCAATCTATCATAAGTAACTCCTGCGTATAATGGCATAAGTCCAGCTGCCTCGTCCATTACTTCGCTTGGGTGCGTATATGTCCAGCCTGCTCCCAGCCGATTTGCAACTTCAATGATAATCTGCCAATCCGGCTTCGAATCCCCAAGCGGCTCGAACGCCTGGTAAAGACGCTGAATTCTCCTCTCTGTGTTAGTAAATGTTCCTTCCTTTTCCAAACTTGGACTTGCAGGAAGCACCACATCCGCAAACTCAGCTGTACGGGAAAGGAAAATGTCCTGTACCACAAAGAAATCAAGCTTCTCAAAAGCAGCCTGCACATAATTAATATTTGAATCCACAAGTCCCATATCTTCACCCTTCAGATACATCGCTTTCAGCTGGCCTTCATGAATCCCTTCTACCATTTCGTGATTATTCAGTCCGGCCTTTTCCGGAAGCTTTACTCCCCATGCATCTTCAAACTTCTTTCTCACATCAGGGTCTGAAACCTTCTGATACCCAGGCAAATTATCGGGGCTGCTTCCAAAATCACCTGCCCCCTGCACATTGTTGTGGCCCCTTAAAGGATACGCACCTGCACCAGGTTTAGCGTAATTTCCTGTTACAAGAAGCAGATTTGATATGGCTGTACTTGTATCACTGCCTCCAAGATGCTGTGTGACACCCATTGCCCATAAAGCAGAAACACTATTGGCTTCATGAATCATTTTCGCCATTTTGATTAAATTGTCTTTGGAAATCCCGGTCGTTTCTTCTGCAAATTCCAGCGTATATTTCTCCAGGTTTGATACAAATTCTTCAAGTCCATTTACTTTTTCCTGCAGAAACTTCTCATCCGCCCATCCCTGGTCGATAATGTATTTGGTAATGGCAGAAAGCCAGACCATATCCGTACCTGCACGAGGACGCACAAACAGATCAGACCGCTCTGCCATTTCATGTTCCCTTAAGTCAGCCACAATTACTTTTTGGCCGTTAAGCTTCTGGGATCGTTTCACCCTGGTAGAAAGAACCGGATGGGATTCAGACGTATTGGAACCAATAATCAGCACTAATTCGGAGTTTTTAATATCTTCGATTGAACCAGCATCCCCTCCATATCCCACAGTTCGAAATAACCCTACAGTTGCAGGGGTCTGGCAATATCTTGAACAGTTATCGATATTATTTGTCCCTATGACTGCCCTGCCAAGTTTCTGCATTAAATACGATTCCTCATTGGTACATTTAGATGATGTAATAAAGCTCAATGCATCTGGGCCATGCTGTTCTTTAATTTCCGAGAATTTTCGTGTAATCAGTTCCAATGCTTCGTCCCATTCTGCTTCACGGAATGAATCGCCTTCCCTGATTAGCGGCTTCGTTAATCGTTCCTCACTATTCACAAAGTCCCAGCCAAATTTCCCTTTTACACATGTAGAAATTCCATTGGCAGGTGCTTCTGCCTGAGGCTCCACCTTCAGTATTTCACGGCCCTTTGTCCATACATCAAAGCTGCAGCCGACACCGCAATATGTACAGACTGTTTTGGTCTTTTTAATTTTCTCTTCCCGCATAGCTGCTTCCATATCAGATATAGCCAGAATGGACCCATATCCTGTTTCAACATTTTTAGTGATTTCAATCATTGGACGAAGAGTGTCTTTGGCAATTCCAGTCAGAAATCCGGCTTCCCCCTCCATTCCTTTTTCCATCATGGCATTACATGGACAAACCGTAGAACAGTGTCCACAGGATACGCAGGAGGACTCGTTAATGGGCACATCGTTATCCCAGATAACCCTTGGTCTCTCCCGCTCCCAATCAATGGTAAGGGTTTCAGTAACCTGGACGTCCTGACAGGCTTCCACACATCTTCCGCAAAGAATGCACTGATCGGGATCGTATCTGTAAAATGGATGAGATTCATCCTTTTCATAAGGTTTTTGATCAAACGGGATGCTTTGGTGATTGATTTTCATCGCCTTAACCGTATTATGTATTTCACATCCCCCGTTGTTATAATCACAAACCGTACAATACAATTCATGATTAAAGAGAATCTTATCCATGGCAATGGTCTGCGCCTGTTTTACATCAGGATCCACAGTATCAATTACGTCTCCATCTTTAATTTTTGTGGAGCACGAACGTACAAGTTCTCCATTGACAGAAACAATGCAGGTATCACAGGTCTCTATTGCTCCAAGGCTCGGATGGAAGCAAACCTGAGGAATTTCAATCGAACTATCGTTTAATAATTGCAAAACGGTTTGATCCTGCTTTGCCTTCATTTCTATACCATTTATCTTTATATTGAGAGATGCTGGCAACTCAATCATCCTTTCAATGAATCGGTTTCTTAGGTTTTCACTACCCTTGCAAGAAAAAGTTAAACGTTTAGTTAATGATATTGGCAGATAACTCCAGGCATTCTAACAAAAATAGATTTTAATGGACACAAAAAAAACGGCTGTAAATTCAGCCGCCTTTAACACATTTATTTTTCCAGCAATGACAACAAATGATTTCTAAGAATCGCTTTCATTTTTTCTTCATTAAATTGATCTGGTTTCATTACTGCATGGAGGGCGAGGCCATCAATAAGGGCATGCAGACGACCTGCTTCTTCCTCAATTTTCATTTCAGTTCCGGACAGTCCTAATTTAACTAGTCCCTCAATGATGTTTCTGATGCCTGTCTTCATTTCTTCGTATACACGGCTGCTAAGTTCAGAAAGATGCGGGTCTACTAAAGCCTTTATATTAAATGCTATCCAGACTTCCATTTCCAATCGCCGTTCTTCATCTAGAGGAAGTAATTCCCCCAGCACGAGAATCATATTTTCGAAATGATCATCTGTAAAAGCCGCATTCTGAATTCGTGTTTTCACCCTTTCTGATACTAAGTTCATTGAATACGCCAACAGTTCATTTTGATTTGAAAAATAATGGCGCAAAGACCCAGCAGATAGACCTGCTTCCTCCGCAACTTTACGAACAGAAGCACCTTCAATACCCTCTTTTTTAATCACCCGCCATGCTGCTTTTCCTAAAATATGCTTTTGCTCTTCATGGTTAACTTTTTTTGGCATAATTATATTATACCACCTATTGCTTTTTTAACACAGTTGTATTACAATATTTTTATAGTACAACTGTGTTAAAAAGGGATGTGGAAAATCTGATTGGCTGGCTAATTATCGCATGTGAAATTGGTTTTTGGATTTTTGTTGCTGCAGGTTTAACAGCAAGATATATAGTAAAGAAAAAATCATTAGGTGGTTTCCTTCTGCTTTGTACCCCGCTAATTGATTTAATTCTAATTGCAGCAACGACCATTGATTTGCACAGTGGAACAGAGGCAACCATTTTCCATGGCTTTGCAGCAATTTATATTGGCGTAACCGTAGCCTATGGAAAACCTATGATTCAATGGGCAGACGAAAGATTTGCCTTTAAGTTCGGAAATGGACCAAAACCTGAAAAGCCAGCAAAATACGGCAAAGAACATGCAAGGAGAGAGAGAAACGGATGGTATAGGCATCTTCTCGCATGGATAATTGGTTTGGTTTTATTAATGGCTATGATCCTTTTTATTGACAATCCCCAGCAAACGGAGAGTCTCAAAGGATTAGCAGGAATATGGACATTGGTTCTTGCAATCGATTTTGCCATCAGCTTCAGCTATACTGTTTGGCCGAGAAAAATGAAAGCTGAAAACTCAAAAATAACTCTGTAGTTTCACAAAACCTGCTTCTTGTCAGGTCAAAAGTTTATCATTATAACCGTCCTTTTTTAGGAGATATCAAAAAACAGGAGCCTTCTTCGGGGACTCCTGTTTTTTAATTATTATTGGCTGCCGTTTTTCTGCAGAACTTTCAATCCAGATCCCATATCGGATGCAAGTACATAATTGCGATCTACGAATACACCCCAAATGTTAGATTTGCTTGGAATATAGACACCAATTTCTTCCGGATTCGACGGGTCTGTAATATCAACTGTCCTTACACCCCCTGCATAATGTGAGAGATACAATGTGTTCCCCTGAACCTTTGGATCATGGACCGTCGCTCCTCCAGGAATCTTCTCAGTGAAGTCGGTTCTAAAAGTGCTTAGAAGCTTTGGATCTGTCTTATCTTTGATATCATAAATCATTGTGTAGCCATAGGCACTCTCAAAGCCCTCTCTGGTTGGACCAAATACCTCCCTTGTCTCTATAAGGACATTTCCTCCTTTAGCTAAATCCATCGAATGGGCGGCTCCCTGAACATCATTGGCGAAATCCGTCCTGCCCAGATAAACTGGATTTTTGGCATCGCTAATATCAAGTATGATTGTTCCTAAATCCCAGTACGAAAGGAAAGCTGTTTTCCCAGTTCCATCTGTTTTGACGCTATGAGCAAACGCTGCCCTTTGAATTCCTTCTTCATCAGTCCAATTATATCCATCATAATTATCATCGTTCACTTCAGATATATAATTGCGCGGATTAAATTCATAAATTGTTTCAGGCGTTGAGGGATTTGTAACGTCTACAATATTAACATCCATTTTATCACCATGAGAATACAGATCTGCATAGCAATTTGCAGTCAGCACATAAACATTATTACCTTGAACGGTTAGGTAAAGTTCATGTGTTCCCCGTGCCCCCGATGTATCTTCCCAAAATCCCAATTCCTTTGGTTCCCGAGGGTTTGTTACATCGTATAATACAAATCCTCCTTTTGCATTTGGGTTGGTTCGATCTACCTTTTGAACGCTGACTGCAGCCAAATCACCTTTAAAGTGCTTCGTATTAACAGTTTTTACAATTACTTTTTCCTGCCATGTCCCTGGGATATGAGCAAATGACGACACTTCTACTGGATTTGAAGGCTTTTTCATATCAAATACACGCACTCCGCCTTCACCCCCATTTTTGGTATGTGTGCCTACATAGGCAAAGCCTTTATGCGCATAAACATCACCCGATGAATTTTGTACTCCCTCTTTTACTTCTTTTAGTGGAACAGACGCTACTTCTTGAAGATTACCTGTATTTTTGCTGCCATCAAGCAATGGAACAGCTAATTCAACACCTGCCAGACTATCACCTTTTTCAATACCTCCGCTGAATTCATCATGTGCAAATGCTGTTGGGCCACCAGCGGATAGGACAAGAGCTCCGGCTAAAGCAGTTTTAATTAAGATTTTCTTCTTCAAATTTATTCCCCCTAATATAATTTAGCTATGTAGTCGGTACGCTAAGTTTAAGTGTCCCGAAATACTGCATTTTTTATATTAAAGAAAATTCAGAATTTTTAATATCAGAAAATTTTCCTATATTTTCTACAATATATGACTGATTCTCTTCCATCCTATATAACTAGTGAACATAATGGAATATGATATTTACACTAATTTGACCAGTCTTTGCGTATTTCTTTTGCCCCCCCAAAAAAAGAAAACACCTTCCAATGGAAGATGCCTGAATAAATTTATCTCCTGCTTTTCAGCTTTCTTTTTACAGCCGGAACAACATATTTTTTCACTAATGAAGCACCGTTTTTTACAATGAATGCTTTTATTAATCTTTTCAATGCCATGAAAGGATCCCTCTTTTCGGTTTGAACATTACTTTATATTCTTTACCTTTTTAGTATGTCCGTTAAACATTGAATGCAAAAAAGCCCTTGAGGCAAGGGCTTTCTGCTGATTATAAAGGAAGCAGGGATATTTTCTCTTTTTCTTTCAGCTGTTCAATCATTCCATACCACTCCTGCGGTTTAGCCGATAGAACAGCGTAATATTCTGAAAGGAAATTAATAACCAAGCCAGAAGGAATCTCTGTGATTTCTTCATCTGCTGGCATGAAGCAAAAATCAAGTCCCTTAACTGCTTCCCCATCATTTTTCCAAGAAGGATGAAGATATGGGAAATCAAGCTTCTTATAGCCCATATGAGACAAAACCTCCCGGCGGACGAATGGGTTCATTGGCTTGGCACCGCCAAATTCATGGTCTTCAATTCCATAAGGATCATAAATTTCTGCAAACATGCCAAATAGCTCTTTACCGTTTTGGCCGGCAAGCTCGTCAAGATCCTTGGATCGATTTCGTGCAAGGAAACGGCCAAGGCTTAGGCCCTGACGGCCAATGATGGTAAAATCAGTCATGGCAATATTCCATTGCGGATAGTAGCGATATTCGGTAGCACCCACCACATCACCTTCATGAACAGCCGCAAATACACGAATTACAGAATCTTCAAGAGGTTCCTTCCATAATTCAAACTCCAGTACTTCTTCAGGAGGAAAGACTTCTTTCATCAACTCATGCATTTTAACAAAAAGAGGATCATGAATACTCGTAATTCTGATATATTCCAATGTACTATCTCCTTTGCCGCTTATACCTTAAATGGATTGTTCCATACCATTAAGGCACCGTAATTAAGTGACTCCTCATCTTCTAAATAATTTTCTGCAACAGTAAGCGGAGTTCGGCCGCACCTCAGCAAAAATGTTATAACCGGATCTTTCTTCTTCCCCTCGATCAATTGCTGAAGATATTCCTGGGCAGTCAATTCATGGGCGAATTTATGGTAGCCAGGCATCCGCCCCCCTCCAAGCAAGCGATCGAGACCTAAGCTAATGACAACCTGATACATAGCCTGCATCATTAATTTGCCCAGCCCAAGTTTTCGGAACTTGGGTCGGACACTTATATCAACAATATATAATGTTTTGCCTTGAGGATTATGATTGCGAATATAGCCGCTGTCGGTTATTTCTTCCCATGTATGCTCCGGGTGGGAAGTATCAAAATCAACAATCAGCCCAGTTAAAGACCCTGCTAATACTCCTTCAATCTCGATGCAAAGTGCACCATCCTGAAAGAGCTCCACATGGTTAGTTAATTGCTCCTTATTCCACCATAAATCTGAAGGAAAAGGGGGCGGAAAGCATTCAGCCTGAATGTCAATTAATTGATCAAAATCCGCTTTAGTATAATTCCTGATTACAGCAGGCACCGGCTTATCCCCATCAAACACATAAAATTCGCTTCTATATGCCATTTTTCATCCTTCGATATTTTCTTTTTCCCAGTCGACATACAAATCCGTTCTGCGGTCGCGCCAAGTCGTAACAGAACCGCGTTCTCGGACTTCATATAAAAGGCTAAGGTCAAGGTCGGCAGTCACAATCATATCGTCATTCAACTCGCCTTCCACCATAATCCCTTTTGGCGGAAATGGAATATCATTCGGTGTAATGACAGCTGCCTGGCCGAAATTGGCACGCATAAAGTCGACAGTAGGCAGGGAACCAATTGTTCCTGTGACCACAACATATACCTGATTCTCAATAGCTCTTGCATGGCTTGTATAGCGGACACGGTGGAAACCATGCCGGTCGTCCGTGCAGGAAGGACAGAAAATAACATCTGCTCCTTTTGCTTTTGCCATACGGACGATTTCCGGAAACTCAATATCATAGCATGTCAGGATGGCTATTCTGCCTTTATCTGTATCAAATACACGGAGGCCTTCGCCAGGTGACATATTCCACTCATGGACTTCAGTAGGAGTGATATGCAGTTTAGCCTGCTCTTCAATCCGCCCATCCGGATAAAATAAATGAGCCACATTATAAAGGCGGCCATCTCTGTTAATAACTTGTGTACCGCCAATAATATGCATTTTTGTATCTTTAGCAAAATCGGAAAATAGCATTTTATACTGTTCTGTAAAACCAGGCAATTCATTTATCGTCAGACTTGTTCCCTGCTCGCTTCCAATGGACAAAAGCTGTGTGGTAAAAAATTCAGGAAATAAGACAAACTCCGATCCGAACTCCTGGGCAGTTTTAATGTAATGCTCACATTGCCCGGCAAACTCTTCAAACGAACGAATGGTGTGCAGATGATACTGCACAGCAGATACACGAATTTTCAATGTACTCCCCCTCATCAGAAAATGTATAGATGAGTATCACTCTATCTTTTAAAAATTATCAATGATTTTCCTGCATAGCACAATACTTTTTTAATCGGAATACGAAATTTTTTAATTAACACTATTTTATTTTACAAACCAGACTTTTTGAATTTTATCTTCTTCAATTTCATACATTGCTATTGCATAAATAGACTGACCGTTTGCCCTTCCAGTAACATATTCATAATCAATAACTATATTTCCTTTTGCCATTCTGGAAATCAGCTCAGCATGCTGATTTGGATTGTTTTTAAAAAGCTGGCTGTACCTCTCCCTCATCTTTTCTTTTCCTCTATACATAACCTCGTCCCCAGGGAATGTCATAACTGTTACATCATCACTATATACTGCTAAAAATTCATCAATGTTCTGCCGGTTATAAGCATCAAGCTGCTGCTGAGCAATCCTTCCTGTTTTTTCTTCCAATTGGGACACCATCTTTCCATCGTTTTTCTTTCTATCCTAAGGTTTTATAGCATGCCGGTCTAGTTTTGTGCCATAAAAAAAGCATTACCCGTAAAAGTAATGCCTTAAGTCTCTATTTTAATAATTTGCTTAATCCTGATATAAGCCCAATACCTTTTTTAAAATCATTGTTTGCTGCATTAAGTACTTTTAAATATAGGCTTAAAAGGGAAGCGTTTTGTTTCTTTAATTCAGCTACCTCTTTTCGAGTTGTTTTTAATTCGGATCTTATTGCCTCCATTTCTTTTTGCAAGGAAACAAGTTCTCTATTTTCGATGTCTGGAATCTCTTCGATAGCTGCTCCATCTTTATCTTCAGGCGGCTTTTGAGAGATTTCCCCGACCAGTCCCATTAGGGAATCATCCTTCAATATCTTATTGGCCATTTTAAATAAAGATCCGAAATTGATATTATTTTCATCCTTCAGTAAATTTGCTGCCAGTTTTTCTACAGCCTCGGAATTATACCGATTCTTATTGCTTGCCGTTTTTTCAGATGAATTCTGCTGTTCTGGTTTATTTTCCTCCATTTTTATCCCGTCCTTCTTCGTTTTCACTCACTATTCTATGAAACTGCAGTATATTTGGAATGGACAAACATACAGGATTAAAAGATTTTATTTTTTCATACGAAAAACCCTGGAAATATACCAGGGTTTCTGTAATTTTTCTTTAAGCGTCATTTGCAGAGCATCCCAAAAGGCTGCAAATTGCCTCCACGATGGCACCTTCTGCTGAAGGTACAAGAATGCTTGCCAAAAGTAATACAACGGCTAAAAGAATGACAATTAACACCGTTAATGGTTCTACCATGATGATATCCCCCCTTTAAAGTCATTTAGCAAGGGAACCCTTACGTAGACATGTTATGTTTAAAATTTGGACATGCTTAAACTACTATCCTATACTGAGAAAAAAGGGCGCTTGTCCATGGGGGATAACACTTAAATTTGAAAAAATGTCCATCCTATAAATTTAATTTTTTACTGTAAAGCTATTAAAATTATGATTTGCAGAGATCATTAAAACTTAATTACTATATGAGAAAGCATATATTTCATCAGTTTCTAAGGGAATTGAGGCACCCTTGTAAAACTATATGTAACAAAAGCTGGCCCCCGTGACAGCGAGCCAGCTTTTCATTTACTTCTTTTTCAATTCATTTGCCAGAAATTCAACATCCGTTCCAACAATAACCTGCAGACTGGTTTTGCTGAGCTTTATTACCCCTTTTGCCCCCAGCTGTTTTAAACGCCCTTCATCAACCATAGCTATATCTTTCACCTTTAAACGAAGGCGGGTTACACAATTATCGATTTCTTCAAGATTTTCTCTGCCGCCCAGAGCCTCCAGATAAGCATCTGCAGCTTCAGCATAGTCGCCTTTTAGAGCGGAATTCCCTGCAAATTCACCTGCAATTTCATCTTCCCTTCCCGGCGTTTTTAAATCCAGTTTCTTAATGAGGAAATAGAAAACCACAAAATACAGAAGGCCATAAAGGAGACCTATTCCCGCAAGCAGCACTGGCTTCTGGGCAATGCCGAAGTTTAGAAAATAATCCAGGGCACCTGCTGAAAACCCGAACCCATGATGAATATCCAACAAATAGGAGATGGACATAGCCAAACCTGTTAAAATAGCATGAATAAAATATAGTACCGGTGATAAGAACATAAATAAGAATTCTATCGGCTCTGTAATACCGGTCAGGAAGGAAGTAAATGCGAGGCCTGCCATCGCCCCTGCCACCGCTTTCCTTCTTTCCTTTTTAGCAGCTGCAACCATGGCAAAAGCAGCGCCCGGCAGACCAAACATCATGATCGGGAAGAATCCAGTCATGAAAATCCCTGCAGATGGATCTTTTGCAATGAATCGCCATAAGTCTCCTTTAATGACATCCCCGGCTGCATTAGTAAACTCACCAAACTCAAACCAGACAAGCGTGTTCAATATATGATGGAGCCCAACCGGAATTAATAATCGGTTGAGGAATCCGAAGACTCCAACACCCGCGGCACCTGCACCAATAATCCAATCGCCCACACTGTTAATGCCTGCCTGGACCGGCGGCCATACATACCCGAACAAAAATGCAATGACAATCATAACAAGTGATGTGATAATGGGCACGAACCGTTTTCCTCCAAAGAAACCAAGCCATTCCGGCAGCCTAATATCATGATATTTATTGTATAATAGCCCTGCAATAATACCGGAAATGATTCCCCCAAAAACACCCATATTGACCGTTTCGTTTATCGCCGCGGCACCTTCAGTCAGCACAAAATAACCCACTGCACCGGCTAGGGCAGCGGCCCCGCTGCCATCCTTAGAAAAACCGATGGCAATCCCGATGGCAAACAATAGAGCCAAATGTCCAAACACAGCATTCCCGGCTGCAGATATAAACGGAATGCCTAAAAGGTCATCCTGTCCCAGCCTAAGCAAAAGTGCAGCAGCAGGCATGACTGCAATCGGCAGCATTAAAGACTTGCCAATCTTTTGTAAAAACCCCAACATTTTTACACACCTCTTTCTGCATGGATTATTACATAATATGAACAGGCTTTATAATTCAGTACCAGACACCATCAGTATTATGCCGACCCGCCATATAATAAAAAAAGAACCTGGGGCATTTTGCCGCCAAGTTCTTTCCTGCGAGTTTAATAGAGTAAATATTCTTCACGTGTCTTATTGAATTGTTTTAATTCTTTCTGCCATTTGGAGGAGATTTCTTCAACTGGCTTCCCTTCCTCAATGTCTTCACGGACCCAGCCATTGCCCATCAGATTGTCAAAGAATGAAATTCCTGCACTGTTTTCGGCACGGAATTCGAAGTCTTCCGGATACATATCATGGATCGCCTTCACGATATGAAGTCCGGTCTCGACAGGCTTGAATGCATCGCGATGTGTAACATGAATTTGAATCCCATGTGAAAGCTTTCCTGCATGCTTAGAGAAGCTTGGTGTAAACGAAGCAGCTCTGAAGGTTACCCCCGGAAGATTAAGACTGTTCAAATGTCCAGCCAAATCATCAGCGTTGATAAATGGAGCACCAATTAATTCAAACGGCTTCGTTGTTCCGCGTCCCTCAGAAACATTCGTCCCTTCAATCAATGCAGCTCCCGGATATACTAAAGCAGTTTCTAAAGTGGGCATATTAGGGGACGGCATGACAAACGGAAGGCTGGTGTCATCATAATACATTTCCCGCTTCCAGCCATTCATTTTGACAACAGTTAACTCTGCACCAATTTCGAACTCTTCATTGAATAATTCGGCCAGTTCACCTACTGTCATCCCATGCCGGAGCGGGATCGAATAATTCCCCACAAATGAGGAATACTTCATATCAAGCACAGGTCCTTCAACCTTTGTTCCACCTTGGGGATTTGGCCTGTCCAGCACGATTAAAGGAATATTGTTTTCTTTTGCTGCTTCCATTGCATATGCCATTGTATAAATATACGTGTAGAAACGTGTTCCTACATCCTGGATATCAAACAGGAGCACATCGATATTTTCCAGCATTTCAGGTGTAGGCTTCTTGGTTTTTCCGTATAAGCTGTAAACAGGAAGCCCTGTCTTTTCATCGATATAATACTCAACATATTCTCCCGCCTGTGCACTTCCGCGGACTCCATGTTCCGGGCCATATAAAGCTGTTAACTCCACATCGGGATCATTGTGCAGAATATCGACAATGCTGTTTAAATTCTGGTCTACCCCAGTCGGGTTTGTGATTAAGCCCACTCTTTTCCCCTCTATGAGATCCCTCTTATCATTTAAAAGAACTTCAACTCCAAGTTCGAATTTCTTTTTCTTGCCTTTTCCTTTGCCATTGCCGTTATCTGCAAGCACAACAGTTAAAGAAGAGAGTACGAGAATCATTGTCAAAAACCCCATAAACCATTTCTTCATATATTTTTCCCTCCTTGATCAGAAAAGCGGAAGCTCCTTGCCCATCCCCTACATCTTGGTGGGGAAGGGGGTGGAGCTAGAAAGTTTCTAAAATTCCAACGATAAAAATTCTACTAATATTAAGAATGAAGGCACAGGCAAAACCCTAGGCTGCCTGTACCCCTTCCTATTTAAAAATAGCAGTGTGCCTAATAGCTCAATCCATGGCCAAATTCAAATAAAACACTGCCATCTGGACCCGGAATTGTTACAGGCAATTTACCTGAAGGATTAACCTGGCCAAAAACAACACCTGCAGATGCATCAAAGCTTGCCGTCCTGAATCCGTATTGCGCAATGTAGGCATCAACTTCCGGATAAGCCATGATGTCATATGGGTTACGGATGCCAACCGAAATGACTGGAGCTTCTGACTCAGCAATGATGGAATTAACCATTTTCATCTGAGCGCTGTCCGGTGAGCGGCCTGATACATTAAACGTATAGGAGCCCACAATAACAGCACTGGCATTCCTGATTAGCTGCTTCTGCTCTTCCGTTAATGCATAGCTTGAGGTTTGGATGACCGTTGTGTTTGCATGAAACTTGCTGATTGCGTTCTTTAAGTCTGCAATATACGTATTGCCGACAACGACTATATTATCTTCAGGAGATAATTGCAGCGGCAATGCATCTCTTTCATTTTTAACCAATGTGACTGAACGTTCAGCTGCTTCTTTTTCTATTTGTTTATGTTCTTCTGATCCAACAATCTGAAGTGCGTTTGCAATTTTTTCATCGATCGGCTGTGGTGTCTCTTCTTTAATAATTCCTCGCTTTATTTTCAAAGTTAAAATTCGTTCAACTGATGATTCAATGCGTTTTTCTGATATTTCTCCATTCTCCACAGCATTCACTAGCCCTTCTGCAACTTCTTGAAGCCCAACAGGCATTAGCACAATATCTGTTCCAGCTTTTACTGCTCGAATGGCCGCGTCAACTGGTCCAAAATGTTCGGCAATGGCATTCATATTCATCGCGTCTGTTGTAATAACACCATCATAGCCCATTTCTTCCCTCATAAGTTCTGTCAGCACTTTATGGGAAAGAGTGGCCGGAACTGCAATTTCCTCACCAGTTTTTTTCGAGATTGCTTTTGTATCATCAATCTTAGGGAAGGTAACATGTGCTGTCATGATCGCATCAATCCCTGCTTCCATTCCCTTTTGGAAAGGATACAATTCAACTTCTTTTAGACGTTCTTTGTCATGTGGTACTTCAGGCAATCCAAGATGGGAGTCTACTGCTGTATCTCCATGTCCGGGAAAGTGCTTTGCTGTAGCGGCAACACCTGCTGATTGCAATCCTTCGGTATAAGCAACACCCATGTCAGCGACAAGCTGCGGGTCCTCACCAAATGAACGAACGCCAATTACCGGATTGTCGGGATTATTATTTACATCCATAACAGGTGCAAAGTTCATATTTATGCCAAGTGATGCCAGTTCCTCTCCAATCGCCTTGCCGACCTTTCGGGAAATTTCTTCAGAACGGGCAGCTCCTAACGCCATATTGCCAGGCATGTCTGTTCCTGATTGAAGACGTGTTACAATTCCGCCTTCCTGGTCAATCGTCATTAATAAGCCGAATTTATCTGCAGCTTTCTGATAGTCGGAAACCAGTGTGGCTGTCTGTTCTGTTGTCACCACATTTTCACGGAATAATATGACCCCGCCAAGATGATAATCTTTTACCAGCTTCTCAATTTCCGGCAGCATTTCAGTGACATTTTTCCCCTTCCAGGTGCGGAAATCAGGCATCAGCATCTGGCCGACCTTTTCTTCAATAGACATGTTTTTCACTGCTCGGCTAATGAGATCATACCGTTTCCCATGCTCCTTAATGATTTTCACTTTAAAAGCTGGCTTGCCCTTGCTGTGCTTTTTGCCGTCAGGTTTTATTTGAAGTGCAATACGGTCCTTATATACTCCGTCCGTTACACTGATGAAGGTTTTTCCTGGCTTCCCCATTAAGGTGATATTCCCCGCCTGATCAACTGCTGCAACATTTTTATTTGAAGATTTCCATTTCACACCATCTGAAATTCCCATGAAATGTCCTTCTTTATAGACATGAAGCGCCTTTAATTTAAATGCTTCTCCACTAATTTCCGTACTGACATCAGGCACATTCTGAAGGATGATTAAATCCTTTGCTGCACTTTCTGCAGAGGCTTGTTTCAAGGTTCCTCCGATCCATAACTGCGAAACGGCAAGTGTAATTGCGAGAAGGGAAATGAACATTATTTTACGGGCTTTAACCATTTCTTCCACCGTCCTTACTGCATTTATTTCATATGCTCTTAAGCTTACTTTTCACTAAAAAATCGAATGCTAGTAATTTCTTTTTTTCCACCCGTTTCCTGAGAAGGCAGGCGTCACTTTTTTGCCATCTGAAAGTCTGAGTTTTACATTATCAACATACCAGCCTCTGCCATTTACTGTACTGTCTGTCTGGTATCGGAATCGAATGTGGGAGGTTCCTTCAGGAATCGTTAGTTTTTCGTTTTTCCAATCGATGCTGCTGCCTGTTAATGGCTGTGCCGCCTGTGTCCAATTGACGCCATCCTCTGATACCTCTACAAAGGCCATATCCGCATTGGTTTCAGTTCTGTACCAGGTATCAAACGACAGGACCGCCTCTTCATTGAGATCCACTTTAGCCGTTAAATTGTGCTGAATTTTATCTCCATATCCTGAGAACCAGGCATCTCCTTTTCCAGGGATTGCAACAGGAATGGAATCTGCTACCTGTCTTGCAAATGCTCGCCTTGCAATATTCGTTGTAACCGTATTTCTTGATGGATGGACGCGATTTGTTAAGAGAATAGCAATCGTGCCATTATTCCGGTTTATTACAATAGATGTACCAGTGTACCCTGTATGCCCAAGCGAAGTTCCCTCTGATAAGGCATCCATGAACCATCCCTGACCAAGCTCCCAGCCAAGGCCATGATCATTTCCAGGAAATTGAGGAATCTGGTTTTGAATCAGCATTTTCACTGTCTCTTCCTTTAAAATCCGCTTGCCGCCATAACGCCCGTCATTCACATACATATGGGCAAGTTTAGCAAGATCGGATGCAGTGGAAAAGACACCTGCATGTCCGGCAACGCCATTAAGGGACCAGGCATTTTCATCATGAACCTCCCCCCAGACAAGGCCCCTGCCGATAGCAGGCTGGTATTCCGTTGCCGCAATCCGGTGTTTCAAAGATTCAGGAGGATTATACATCGTATCCTTCATACCGAGGGGTTTGGTTATGCGTTTTTTCACAAACTCATCCAGGCTTTGTCCTGACAGGCGTTCGATTATTGCGCCGAGCGTAATCATATTCAAATCGCTGTATGTATACGCTTCACCCGGTTCATTGGCCAATGGATGTTTAAAAACGATTTGCATCCGATCGTCTCTGCTGCTCCCTTGTGAATATAAAGGAATCCATGCAGTAAATCCTGAAGTATGTGTCATCAGCTGGCGAATCGTTACATTTTCCTTGCCGTTTTCAGCAAACTCGGGGATATATTTCGCAACCGGATCATCCAGTTGAAAGCGGCCATCATCATACAATATCATCGCAGCAGTAGTTGTGAAAATTTTACTGATTGAAGCCAGATCAAAGATTGTATCTTCCGTCATTTCAATCGGATTCTGCGCTTCAGTAAATTTATCATCCGTATAACGGTAGGAATATCCGTATGCGTCTTGTTTGACAATATGGCCCCGCCTTGCGACAAAAGTGACAGCACCAGGCATGACTCCTTCTGAAATCATACCTTCCATCAGCGGATCGATTTCATTGAGCGGCTGATGAACCATTCCAGCTCCCGCCGCTGAACCTGGATGAAGAATAGGAGAAATCGGCCCAGGGCGATCCCATGAAAAAATCGGATGACTTTTGTATTTCACCTCTTTATGATCCTTCCTTTCCATTGTTGGCTTAACTCCTTCCGCGCTTTGCGCAGATGCCGGATATGCTGCCGGAATAAAGAGTGATGTGCTAAGTGCTGCTGATAGCGCAATAAGCTTGGTTTTATGTTTCATACTGCCTCCTTTAATTTTATGAACTTTCATCAGCCAATAACCTCCTTTATGTTTGAAAGGGTTTACATACTGTAAGATTAATAGAGTTAGAGTATAGTTGTCTATACCACATAAGTCCTGTTCTAGTTAAAAACTTCCATATATTTAATTAAATCGATAGTTCTTTTTGACTGTTCTGAAAATTATGCATTTCATTGATTGACTCCATGATTTGTTTGCAGATTTCCCAAATTTCATTTGTAAAAATGAAAGCTTGTTTGCTAGTTTTCTACTATTCTTTAATTTTTTCCAGGTTTGTTTGATGAAACAGTATTTTTGCAGAAGTCTCCATTTAGACAAAAAAGCAGAATCCATTACGGATTCTGCTTTATCTTTGGAATTGCACATTATGGAGGCCTGCGAAGATCCCGCCCTGTTCTATTAACTCATCATGTGTACCTTCTTCGGCTATGCCGTCTTCTGTGACAACCACCACTCTGTCTGCATTTCGAATGGTTGCAAGCCTGTGGGCAATCACAAGTGTAGTGCGGTTTACGGCAAGCTCATTCAACGCAGTTTGAATAATCTGTTCGGTTTCTGTATCCAATGCCGAAGTTGCTTCATCCAAAATCAAAATCGGCGGATTTTTCAGGAACATTCTTGCAATGGCAATTCTTTGTTTTTGTCCGCCAGACAGCTTTAATCCCCGTTCCCCAATTTGAGTTTCATAGCCATCCGGAAGAGATGCAATGAAGTCCTGCAGGTGGGCTTTTTGAGCTGCGTCCGCAATCTGCTCGTCTGTTGCCCCAAGCATTCCGTAAGCTATATTTTCTTTCAGGGTACCGGTAAACAGGAAGACATCCTGCTGAACAATGCCGATTTGCGATCTCAGTGATTTTTTCGTCATGTCCCTGATATCCATGCCATCGATCTTAATGCTTCCGCTATTTACATCATAAAAGCGTGGAATCAGAGAACAAATCGTTGTCTTTCCGGCACCTGAAGGTCCAACAAAAGCAACTGTTTCACCTGCTTTTATTTGAAGGTCAATCCCCTGAAGCACCGATTTATGCTTGTCATAACTAAATGCTACATCTTGAAAGCGGATATCACCCCTTAAGGATTCAACCTCAATGGCATCTTTTGCATCCTCAATCTCTGGCTCAGTATCAATAATTTCCAAAAAGCGTTTGAAACCAGCCATTCCTTTTGGATACAGTTCCATCAGGGCGCTAATTTTATCAATCGGTTTTAAAAGTACATTCACATAAAGCACAAATCCGACCAATTCTCCATATGATAGCTGCCCGTTGAAGCTCAGCCAGGAACCGTACACTAGAACAATCAGCGTAACTAATCTGGTCAGCATATAAACTCCGGAAGCACTAAAGCTCATAATTTTATATGCTGCAAGCTTGGCAAGACGGAATCTGCCATTGTTTTCTCTAAATCTTTTAATTTCATAGCTTTCATTTGTAAAAGACTGAACCACACGCACTCCAGATACACTATCCTCAACCTGGGCGTTCACATCAGCAATTTCACCGTACATCCTTTTCCATGCTTTGTTCATTTTAATATTGCAAAATGTAATCAGCCATACAAGAAAGGGAAGAACAAATATCGTTATAAGAGCGAGCTTCACATTGATCGTCAGCATAATCCAGAAGGCACCCGCAAACGTCATGACCGCAATGAATAAATCCTCGGGGCCATGATGAGCGAGCTCTCCGATATCCATAAGATCATTTGTCACCCGGCTCATGATATGCCCTGTTTTGGTATTATCAAAGAAGCGGAAAGACTGCCTTTGAACGTGCTGAAAAAGCTGCTGCCGCATATCTGTTTCGATATTGATGCCCAGCTTGTGGCCCCAATAGTTAACAACAAACTGCAGAAGTGTGCTGGTCAAATAAAGAGCAAGCAGGCCGGCACTTACAGAAACAATCATGGACCAATTCCCGCTTGGAAGCAGGCTGTCGATAAACCACTGAACCGCAAGCGGAAAGCCCAATTCAAGAATTGCCACGAATACCGCCGAACTAAAATCAAGAATGAATAGGCGCTTATGTGGCCTATAGTAGCTAAAAAACCGTCGGATCATCATAATCTCCTTTTTCTGAAAAAATCAAACATAATAGGATTATAAATTCACCAGGAATATATTACAAGAAAAACCCGTCCCTATTTATTTCCTGAAACGAGTCTGATAGTTAGAGGTTATATTACGGCTTAATTCCTAAGAAAGGCCGATGTAATCGTACTTCGCAGTTATTTTAGATTCTTGATTTAAACTGAACTTTACGGATCATTTGATTGATTACCTCTGAAATGACAAGTCCTACTGCGATTGCCCCTGATATCATGAATGCTTTCGCAGCCAGCTGAATTGCCGTATTATAATCATTTTCAACAAAATTCCGCATTGCATTATAAGCAATCCCCCCTGGGACCAATGGAATGATGCCGGCAACACTGAATATAATAATAGGTGTTTTATACATTTTGGCAAAAATCTGGCTGATCACTGCAATGGTAAAAGCAGCGATTAATGATGAAATGACAGCATCATACTGCCAATTGACAAGCCAAATATAAACAAACCAGCCGACCATCCCGACAAACCCGCATTTCAACAGTGATTTTTTCGGAGCGTTGAAAAGCACTCCGAACCCTGCTGAAGCAATAAAGCTTGTAATCATATGTGTCAACATAAACATACGCATATTCCTCCGCTAATGCATTTCATTTAGAAAGTGAATACAAGAGCAATCCCAGCTCCAATGGCAAATGCCGTCAAAAAGGCCTCAGCCCCTTTTGACAGACCAGAAACAAGGTGCCCGGCCATTAAGTCCCTGACTGCATTTGTTATCAGCAGCCCCGGAACGAGCGGCATGACTGAACCGATGATGATCTTATCAAGTTCTGTTCCCGCTCCTGTGTACACAAAGAAATAGGCGATAAGGCCAATTAATAATGAAGCAATAAATTCAGAGAAAAATTTAATCTGGACCACTCTATGTACGTATATAAAAGAAACAAAACCAAGACCGCCTGCAATCATGGCTGGAATAAAATCTGTCCAGCTTCCAAGGAACATAATTAAAAAGCACCCGCTTGCAATGGAGGCTGCAAGAATCTGCTGATAAACAGGGAAAGTATAGTCGGCACTTTCAATTTCCTTCAGCCTTGCCAAGGCTCCCTTTCCATCCAGTTCACCGCTGCTGATCCTGCGTGAAACTCCGTTCACTAATGTTACTTTATACAAATCCGTTGACCGTTCTGAAATCCGAATCAGCTTTGCCGGTTCAGTTCCATCCGTTGAAAATATGATTCCGGTTGGAGTCACATAGCTATGGGAGTGCGGTATACCCAGGGAGGCTGCAATCCTGGTCATTGTATCCTCTACCCGATAGGTTTCTGCACCGCCCTGAAGCATGATTTTCCCGGCAAGCAAGCAGATCTCTATTACTTCTATTGTTGGAGGAAATTCTTTCCCCATTCTTTCACCTGCTTTACAGATCAAAATTTAAAACCTTCATATATAGGGTTACATCTTAACGGAAATGGTAAACGAAAGAAAGACCTTTTGTCTAAAATTTATATAAAAATGTTTCGTAAACTCCGGCAGCTTATTCTAAAAGGCAGAATTAAAGCTGAATAAAAAAAGCGATTATCCCTTGCAGAATAATCACTTTCCCATTATTTCCTCCGGATTCCAAACTGCGCATTAAGCTGACCCTGAATCATTTTTGAACGTGATGCCTGATCGTCTTTTTTCTTTTTTCTCTTTAATTCCGAGCGGATTTCTTCCGTTCGGACTCCCTCCTCCCTTTTGTTGGCTATGTCGATGAGCGTCTCTACATCGCTAAAAGAATATTTCCTGCTCCCGCGTTCTGATCTTTCAGGGAAAATCAATTTCCTCTCTTCGTAATACCGTATCTGCCGTTCACTAAGTCCTGTCAGTTCGCTGACCGTCCCAATCGAAATGACTTTTCTGGTTTTGTAGGATGATTCACTTTCCAATCATGTCACCTCAATCTAACCATTTTCTTTCATTATACTAATCTTTTAATCATTTTCATCAATCCTGTCAGAAAATCTAACAATACAGCAAAAACAATGTAAGAAAACTTAACATAATAAATGAATATGAGCTAAATTTCTTTTAAAATAAAAAAAACATTAAAGGAAAGGGGAGATAGTGAATGCAATATTTACGGAAGGCGATTGAGAAAAAACGGCAATATCTAATCGGCCTGCTGGTCAAATCTGGAAGCGAATATCAGCATTCTGAACCTGCTCTGCAAAAGCTGACCTTAACAGAACTTGAGGTAATATTTAAAAAACACAGCAATCGAAACCGTTATTAATCAGGGGGCCCGTATGGAAACTAAAAATACAATAGATTTGGCGAGAAGAATTATTGAACTCGATTTACTGCGTGATCAGCTATGGGAAAGTTTAACGGCAGCTGCCGGTGATTATGCTTATGAAATTTTAAGAAATGAACAAAATAGTTAATACTGGAACGCTTGGAAGAGCGTTCTTTTTTATGTCTATGTTAAAGTTTTGTAAATTTATAATTCCCCCTTTTTTTGTCCTCATTATTTTGGTATCATCCTATCATCGGATTCCGATATCGGTTTTCGAAATTAATAAGGAGGCATTTGCTTGGAAGATAAAATATTGCGTAAGCTGTTCCTGGGGTTTATTCAAATCCATATACTTCACCATGCAAAGGAACATCCTGTTTTCGGCGCTTGGATGGTGGAAGAGCTGAAAGAGCATGGATATAGCATCAGTTCCGGAACATTGTATCCTATCCTGCATTCGATGGAATCAGACGGGCTGCTTCATCAGGAGAAGAAAAATGTAGATGGCCGAATCCGAAAATATTATACTGCAACAGAAAAAGGAATTTCGGTGCTGGAGGAAGCCAGAAAAAAAGCTTATGAGCTTTTTAAAGAGATTAAAGACTAAAGGAGATGCATATGAACAAAAACAGAACTGGCTTAAAATCTTTACTGGAAATATTAATGGTTTCAACAAGGCTTGGACTTACCTCTTTCGGGGGACCTGTAGCTCATCTCGGCTATTTTCACGATGAGTATGTCCGCAGAAGAAAATGGATGGATGAGAAAAGCTACGCAGACTTAGTTGCACTTTGTCAGTTCCTGCCCGGACCGGCAAGCAGCCAGGTTGGCATTGGCGTTGGTGTCATGAGGGCCGGAGTAGCCGGCGGCATTATGGCTTTCCTTGGTTTCACATTGCCATCTGTTATTGCTCTGATTATTTTTGCCATTCTTCTTCAAGGCATTAATCCTGCGGAAGCCGGCTGGATCCATGGACTCAAAATTGTCGCGGTGGCTGTAGTGGCTCATGCGGTTTTGGGAATGGCACAAAAACTTGTACCTGACCTGCCGCGAAAAACGCTGGCACTGTTCGCGATTATCGTCACACTTTTATGGCAGACAGCCATCACTCAGATAGCGGTCATCCTTATTTCTGGATTTATTGGATTTTTACTCTACAAGAAGCATGCAGATAACAGCGAAGCCCGTATGGATTTCCCCATTTCAAAAGGGTTTGCGATTGGCTGTTTAGTGTTGTTTTTCGCCCTTTTAATAATTCTTCCAATTTTAAGGGAGTTAACCGCATTGGATTGGGTTGCTCTTTTTGACAGCTTTTATCGCTCCGGATCTCTGGTTTTCGGGGGCGGCCATGTTGTCCTTCCTTTGCTGGAACGTGAATTTGTCCCAACAGGCTGGCTAAGTGAAGAAGCTTTTCTGGCTGGCTACGGTGCAGCCCAAGCAGTGCCAGGGCCGTTATTTACTTTTGCTGCCTATCTTGGGGCAGTGATGAATGGCTGGCAAGGCGGTTTGCTTGCAACGGCCGCGATCTTCCTGCCTGCCTTTCTGCTGATATTAGGCACCCTCCCATTTTGGGACACACTTCGCCGCAATCCTAACATAAAGGGTGCATTAATGGGTGTAAATGCTGCAGTTGTCGGCATTTTAATCGCTGCCTTTTATCATCCAATTTGGACCAGCAGCATCCTGGAGCCGGCTGATTTTGCCTTTGCAGCAGTACTATTCAGCATGCTTGTTTATTGGAAGCTGCCGCCATGGATTATTGTTGTGACAGGTGCCATCGGCGGAACGATATTAGGATCAATATTTTAGAAACGCATCTAATGAGAAAAGCTGCCTGGATTAGGCAGCTTTTTTCTATAGCGGTATTTCAAGTACAATTCTTGTCCCTTTAGCTTCTGCTGAATAAACATTTATGGAACCGCCTGCAGCTTTTGCTCGTTCTTCCATGCTAAAAAGACCAACTCCTCTGGAGACTTCATTAACATTGAACCCTATGCCTTTATCTTCAATGACTATACGGATTTCTTCTTCCATCTGCCTGATTGTGACTGCTGCCTCATCTGTTTCAGCATATTTCCTTATGTTTGTCAGGGCTTCCTGAATGATCCTGTAGATGGTGATTTCTTTATTAGAACTAAGACGGGTAGCCAAGTAGCAATCAAAATGGACGTTGATATTGTGATGTTCTGAAAATCGGACCAGGTAGGATCGAATCGCTGGTATCAGACCAAGATCATCAAGCACAGAAGGACGCAGTTCCCATGAAAGGTCTCTCAGCTCCTCAATGACTTCAGCAGCCTCATCCTGCATCTGATCAAGCAGCGGGTGGCTTATTTCCGCCTGAAGCCTATTAATGGTAATCAGATGGCTGTACAAATTCTGTCCTATTCCGTCATGAAGCTCACGAGACAATCTTTTCCGTTCATCCTCTTGAACCTCTATGATCCTGGTCATCATTTTTTGCAGCTCTTCTTCTGCATTTTTTCTTTGCGTGACTTCATGGCGAATGGCAAGATGCTGATAAGGTTTCCCTTTTTCATTAAGGAATGGGACGATGGTGGTATCCACCCAATAATGTGTGCCATCCTTGGCTCTGTTCTTGATCTCTCCTTTCCATACCTGTCCGGAAGAAATTGTCTTCCACAAATCTCTGAAATATTCTTTAGAATGGTAACCTGAGTTGATAATTTTATGATCCTGTCCAAGCAATTCTTCCCGTGAATATTTTGAGATGCTGCAGAATTGATCATTTACATAAGTAATGGTGCCTTTCTGATCTGTAATTGCCACAATGGATGAAGCATCCAGGGCAAATTTTAAATCAATCAGCTCGTTTACGGAATTTTTCAGTTCCTCCACAACACGCTTATATTCAGTTATTTCATTCCGGATCGCCAGGTATTTATATGGCTTTCCTTTGTCATCAATGAAGGGAACGATGGTGGTATCCACCCAATAATAAGTTCCGTCTTTAGCTTTGTTTTTAATTTCCCCGCGCCAGACTTCCCCGCTCGAAATAGTTTCCCAAAGGTTCTGCATAAAGTCTTTGGAATGGTAGGATGAGTTGATAATTCTATGATCTTTACCAACCAGCTCATACGCAGAATATTTCGACACCTCACAGAACTTTTCATTCACATACGTAATTTTTCCTTTTTTGTCTGTAAAGGCCACAATTGTTGATTCATCCAGGGCAAATTGCAGATCAACCAATTCCTTTAATGAATATGATTGCTGCTTTTTTAATCGTGAACGGTCTTTGACTGAATGAAAGACGATTAAATAATAGGTTTCTTCTCCTTGCATGAAAGAATTAATTCTATAAAAGATTGAAAATACCTGACCATTACGATGCCGGCCATATTGGTGTACCACTTTGCCCTCTTCAGTTTCATGCAGAGTGATCTCAGGGAGCAGTTCCTTCAGGCTCTTCCCCTGCAGTTCATTTACCCTATATCCAAATTGCTCTTGCGCCTGCTCATTCGCATAGGAGATGACCCCAAATCTATTAACAAGAATCGTTGCATCACTGGAATCAGGAGCAATCTCTCTCTTTTTCGGCAACTGATTATTCCTGTCCATTTACGTTCCTCCAGTTGCATTTTTTAACCATTCAGCTTTAGTTCAAGTGTCCTCGCTGCATTCCTTGCAGTGTTTTGCTTGTTTTCATTTATAGGCTGACCTGACCGGTTCCCGATCAAGAAGACCCCTTTAGGGATTCCTTTAAAATGAATGGGAACAGCATATGCATACTTCAGGGCTTCAGCAAGCATAATCGGGTATTCCAATGCCTTTCCAGCAACATATTCCGGGAAGTTTTCTACGTACATCGGCCTGCCGGTTGAAATTACCTTTCCTGCAATGCCTTTGCCGTACCTTACTGTAATCCGCTTATATTTTTCGTTGCTATTTCCTGCAGCATAATGCCATCTTACATCCGGGCCATCTGTATTTTGCAGTGCCAATCCGACAAAATCACAGTCCAGCTCTGTCAGCACCTTTTCACAAGCCTGATCAATAAGTGCGCTTCCCCCCGGGCTGCAACCCTTATATTCCATAACCAAGCAGCCCTTTCTTTAAAGCATACGCTACTAGTTCCGGCCTGGTTTTCATCTGAAGTTTTTCCATTAAATTACCTTTATGGGTTTCAACTGTCTTTACACTAATCACAAGCTGTTCAGCAATATCCTTATTGGAAAACCCTTTGGCTATTAAAGTAAGAACCTCTTTCTCCCTGTCAGACAACAGGTTGAATGTATCGGTGTTCCCCTGCTTTACACTTCCGATATATTCTTCCATCAGCCTTTTAGTTGCAGACGGATGCAAATAGGCATTCCCGCTTGCAACAGACCGGATTGCTGCGAGCAGTTCATCATGAGGAGCACTTTTTAAAATACATCCGGACGCACCCGCTTGGATCGCTCTGAATAAGTACTCTTCATCATCATGCATGGTCAAAATCAGGATCTGTATTTCCGGTTTTAATTTTTTCAATTCTGACGTTGCCGACATGCCATCTTTTCCATGGGGCATGCTCAAATCCATTACTACCACATCAGGCTTTAATTCAAGAGCCTGCTGAATCCCCTCGTTGCCTTCCGAAGCTTCACCGACCACCTGCATATCTTCATGGTTATTTAAAAGCATTTTCAAACCCATTCTGACTACCGCGTGGTCGTCGCAAAGTAAAATATTGATCAACCTTGCTCCCCCTTTACCATTTGTCCGCACGAGAAAAGCACAAGCGCCTTGCCTGCCCGAGGGGGCAGGCTGCTTGCGCCGGACAGTTCTCGAAGTACAAAGCAACAATTCCAGTGCTAAAAATCTTTTATAGGCAACAAGGGAGCCGCTTTGCGAAGCCCCTTGTTAAGTATAATCTTAGTATAACGGAAGGCTGATATCTATTGTAGTCCCTTCACCGATTTTGGAGCTGATGACGCACTTGCCGCTGATTAAACACATTCTTTCAATCATGGCAGCAAGACCAGACGATTTTTGCATTCCAGCATTAACATCAAAGCCCTTCCCCTTGTCTTCAATGTTTATAGAAAGCTGTCCCGGTTTCCATTGCAGGAAGATGGCTGCACTCATTGTGTCAGCATACCTGGCTATGTTTGCCAGAGCTTCCTGGCAAACTCGGAACAAAGTAATGCTTTCTCTTTCATTGATTTGGACTTCCATCCCCTCATTTTGAAGATCCACTGTTATTCCATATGTGGAAGTGTATAATTTCAGATAACTTTTCAGCGCCGGCAGCAGGCCGAGGGTTCCCAGAGCAGGGGGATGCAATTCCACAGCCAGTAGCCTGATTTCCTGAATCGTTTTTTCCATCATTTGCGCCATATCTCCAATATAGCCTTTCATCTCGGGCTGATCGACCGCAGTTTGAATGAACTGCATGCCTGTATATAAGCTGTAGAGCGTCTGCCCGACCCCTTCATGAAGCTCCAGGGCGATGCGCTTGATCTCATCTTCCTGAGATTGAATAATATAGGAACTGATATTTTTCTTTGCTGGCTGGATCTCCATTTCACCCCTCCTCCTTACGACTTTATTTTTGCTTTTACTTTGCTTTTTTTACCCGATGGCTGGAAATGTCACTAAACATGCCCGCATATTGGACTACATCTCCAGCATCATTTTTAATAGCACTAATGGTAAGCCATTGGAGATATTCTTCTCCGTCTTTGCGGCAATTCCATATTTCCCCTTGCCAGAATCCATTTTTTTCGATTGAAGTCCATAAGTCCTGATAAAAGCCCTTAGTCTGCTTCCCTGATTTAAGGATATTCGGATTTTTGCCGACTACTTCTTCTTCCTTGTAACCGGTTATTTCTGTGAAAGCAGGGTTTACAGAGATTATTTTACCGCCCTTATCCGTTACCAGAATTCCTTCAATTGTATGATCAATCACCTGGCTCGCAATTTCCATTTTACCTTGGAAGTACATCCAGACAACCAGAATCAGGCTGGCAAGCGCCACTTCTGACAATGCCATAAAGCCAATCGCATAATGGCCGGTGATATTAAATAACAGGGTCAGGATCAGCGGCGGAAAAAACCCTCCCAGGCCGCCCATTGCGGAAACAATTCCGTTTACGATACCCGCCTGCTGCTGGAAGTACATAGGCACCAGCTTAAAGATAACACCATTCCCAATTCCCGCTGATAGAGCAATGCTTAAGCATCCAAATGTATACCATGTAATTGACGGAGATAATGATAGAATTACTGCAGAGATGGTATATACTCCAAAGACAAACATTAGAAGAATTAAAGAATGGAAACGGTCTGCAAGCCATCCGCCAATCGGTCTCATGGCAGTTGCAAGGACGATGAATCCGGCTGTCCTTAATCCCGCATCCACTTTATCGAGTTCAAAATGAGCAACTAAGAAATTTGGAAGATAAATGGTAAACGCAACAAATGATCCGAAAGTAATGAAATAGAATAAGCTCAAGAGCCACAGCTTTTCATTTTTATATACGCCTTTAATCTGTTCCAGAAGCGGAGTCTGCACTTTAACTTCTTTTTTATCACCAAGCAAGAAGTTTGCTGCAATGAAGATTCCGAGCAGGACAAGATAGATTTGTACGGTTAGGGACCATCCAAACTTTGTGGCAACAACCGGAGCCGCAAATGCGGTTATGGCTGTTCCAAGATTACCTGCCCCGTATATTCCATTTACAAACCCATGGCGCTCCTTTGGATAATACTTTGGAAGAGATGTAACACCGACAGAAAACACCGCTCCTCCAAGACCGAGGAATAATCCCCCGATCAGTAAATCAGTAATGGAATCAGCTATACTGATATAATAGACTGGAAATAATAATAGAATAAAGCTCAGCATAAAGATTATTCTTGCGCCAAACTGATTAGCATAATACCCCAGAGGAATGCGCAGCAGCGATCCAAGGATTACCGGAACTGCTGTTACAAGGGCTAGCTTGTCGGCTGGAATACTGATATCTTCCTTAATAAACGGCATAAGGGAGGATATCAGCACCCAAACCATAAACCCGGCTACTAAGTTTAACGTCTGCAAAGGCAGCTGTATTTTTCTGATCATTGTGTTCACACTCTCTTCTTTATTACATATTTTAATCCGGCTTCCTGATCAAAAGCAGCCCACCTGCTATCAGATGCTTCCACAGAGGAAGTCAGCGGGACTGCAAAAAAATTCATGTGGTCAAAATAAATACGCAAATGTGTTCCATCCGGACAGAGCCCGGTTTTTATTATTTCTTTGTGAACAAAAGGGGCTTTGTCATTTCCCTTTTCATCTAAAATTGCCACCTGCACATTTTGCCGGACAAAGCGGTCCAAATCTTCTTTTTTAATGAGTTCCACAGCTGCCGCACCCTCTTTTTGCAGGGTAAATATACATTTGATAACCCTGCAGATATTTCCAGAATGTTTCACTTGCATGTTCTTCTATGAATTCAATGGTTTCTTCTTCTGATTGCCATTTGCTCATCCCTTTTATCTCTGCTACAACAATGTTCATGCCGTCATGAGATTTCTCATCCAAATACCAGTTCAGGCGGACTCCCTTGAATAGTTCGGAAAGGAGCTGATCCACTTCTGGAGCAAAATCCCCGGATTGTTCTCTTACAAAACAAAAATCAAGATATGTCTCACTGTTCATAAAAATCACGCCCTCATGTTAATCGTCTTTTTATAAGCGAATACAGCCAAGGGAAAAAGAACAATATTCAGTCCGCCGAAAATCAGTACATTTACATAGTTTTCGTAATAGTATTGGTGGACCATATATTGGGTAAAGACAATATTCATCATTAATATCGCGGCCAAAATGATGACACCCAGGTAGCTACGCTTCATAACGTTTCACCCTCACTGCAAAGATTGCTCCATTCTCCACCTTAACCTGGATTTCCGGAAGCGGCCTTCTTGGCGGTCCCGCAGTTGGCGAACCAGTCTCCACATCGAACTTGCCGTGGTGGCAAGGGCAGATCATTTCACCTTGCTCCTTCACCCAAAATACCGGACAGCGCAAATGTGTGCACGCATTCTGATAGGCGACATATTTGTTCTCTGATAAGCGGATTAAAATGGCGTCATCATGATCCCCAGGAAACTTGAACTCCACTGCATCACCGATTGGCAGCTTGTTTACTTCAGTTATTTTCTTATGAGGATATTCTTTTTCGCCAAGCCCCATTAATTCTTTGGCAGCAACTGCCCCCCAGGGAAGGGAGGAAACCGCAAATACACCGGCGGCACCAACCAAAGTTTTCATGAACCCGCGTCTATCCAGTTTTCTTTCGTTATTCCGTTCGATATTATGCGTATAATTATCTTCATTAAAGGGAATCTTGTTATTCTTATCAGACATCCCTAATCCCTCCTAAAACAGCTTTGTAATCCCCTGCAGGATTCCCGGCAGATTTACCTTAACGTTTGTTTCGCCTTCTAGGTATGGCATGCTTGTTACCCATTTGCCGTTATCAAGGTTAAATTGCTTCTTCTTGTTTTCAATTTCTTCATCTGTCAGCCATTGCAGCGTGTGGGATGGACATACACTCGCACACATAGGAGGAATTCCATCTTTAGTACGGTCAATACATAGGTCGCATTTGTACATTAAGTTCTGCTCTTGATCAAATTTTGGTATGCCATATGGGCAGGCAATTGTGCAGTTCTGGCAGCCAATACACTTTTCCACCAGTGCAGATAACACAGCGCCTGTCTCATGAATTTGAATAGCCTGGGCCGGACAGCTTCGGGCACATGCCGGATTTTCACAGTGAAGGCACATGAGAGGCATCGTCTGCCGGTTCACAAGAGGATTTACATCATACACATAATTTCTGTTGCGCTCCTCATGCCCCCCGCATTGTGTACATGCTGCCAGACAAGAACGGCATCCTATACAGTTTTCAAGTTCTAAATACAGCCTCTTCTTCATTTATTGCACCTTCTTTAATTCGACTTTTTCCAGCTGTGCAGCACATGCCTTGAACTCAGGCATTCGGGAAATAGGATCTAATGCTGCAATTGTTAATAGATTAATAGAATCCTCATGTCCAAAATGGTATGGAACAAAGACGGTATCCTTGCGGATGGCTTCCGTAATTTTGACTTTATAGATGGCCTCGCCTCTTCTGGTAAATAAACGGACCCTTTCTTCATGTTCCATATTATATTTTGATGCTGTTTCCGGATGGATCTCCACAAATGGTTCAGGGCACATATCATGAAGGAATGGAATTCTTCTAGTCTGATTACCGGATAGGTAATGGTAAACCACCCGGCCAGTTGTTAAACGGAGCGGATATTTTTCACATGGTTCTTCCGCTGGCGGACGGTATGGAAGTGCGCATATTTTTGCTTTGCCGTCCGGATGATAAAATTTCTTATCAAGGAACATATGTGGTGTCCCTTCATCCTTTTCATTTTTGCATGGCCAGAAAACTCCATCCTGCTTGTCGATTTTATCCCAGGTAGCTCCATAGTAATCAGCATAGCCGCCCTTGGTAGCCAGCCTGAACTCATCTGCAACATCTCGTGCCGTTTTTAGGTGAGAAAAGTATTTTCCTTTTCCTAAACGTTCAGCCAGCTCCACTTGTATTTGCCAGTCCGGCTTCGATTCCCCAACAGGTTCCTGGGCTTTATTGATTTTAATAATTCGGCCTTCAATATTCGTTACTGTTCCTTCATCTTCTGACCATGTGACTGCAGGAAGAACAACATCTGCAAATTCTGCCGATTCAGAAAGGTAGAAATCGGAGCATACCATGAAATCCAGAGCCTTAAATGCTTTCCTGACAAAATTTTGATTTGGTGCAGATACAGCAGGATTGGAACATAGAAGGTATAAACCGCGAATCGTTTTTTGCTCCATCAGCTCAATCATTTCATAAGCAGATACACCAGGCTGCGGCATTTCTTCAGGTGTAATTCCCCAAACACTGCATACTTCTTCAACATGTTTCGGGTTAGTAATTTTTCGGTAGCCTGGAAGCAAATCCGATTTCTGTCCATGCTCTCTTCCGCCCTGTCCATTGCCCTGACCGGTGAATGTGGCTACGCCGGCTTTCGGACGGCCAATCTTTCCAGTAACAAGCGCCATATTGGTGTAGGCGGAAACATTATCAACACCCTTATGCTGCTGTTCAACACCTCGTGCAAACATGACAACTGCATTTGGAGCTTTTCCGAATATTTCTGCAGCACGAATGATTTTTTCCTCCGCCACACCAGTCAGCATACTTGTATATTCAGGTGTGAAATCCTTTACAAGTTCCTTTGTTTCTTCAAATCCGTTGGTATGTTTATTAATAAACTCTTCATCTATATAGCCCATTTCAATCAATTGATTAACAATTCCGTTTGCAAGTGCAAGGTCTGTTCCGGGCTGCAGGTCGAGATGAAGGTCAGCTCTTCTGGCAATTGGCGTTTCCCGTGGATCGACTACAATGATATAACCGCCTCTTTCCTGAACGTTCCAAATGCGGAACATGGAAGTTGGATGGCATTCAGCTGTATTGCTTCCAGCGATAAACAGGCAATCTGTTTCATGAATATCTGTCCAAGGCAATGTTGACCCTCTATCAACTCCGAAAGAACGGAGGAAACCGCCGGCAGCGCTTGACATACAGAAACGTCCGTTATAGTCAATATATCGCGTTGCAAGAGCAACACGGGCAAATTTACCTGTCAAATAACATTTTTCATTTGTCATTGATACCCCGCTGAAGACGGAGAGTGAATCTTTTCCGAATTCTGTTTGAAGCTCTTTAAATTTTTTTGCAATTAAATCGTATGCTTCATCCCAGCTTGCTTCACGGAACCCTTCTGTGGTTCCTTTCAACGAAGCATCATCCCGGATCAGCGGTTTCAGCAGGCGGTCCTTGTGGTTGGTCTGCTGGTAGGCGGTAACCCCTTTAGGGCACATTTTCCCGACCGTAACCGGCCAGTCATACCGGGGCTCGACCCCAATGATTTTATTTGTCTGTGTATTAACCCTCAAGTTCATTCCGCATTGCATGCCGCAATAGCTGCAATGTGTTTTGATCAATTTTTCATTCGGATGGTTTAGATTCTCAATTTCTTTAAAAAACTTATCCCTTTGCATTCTGGTTTGCCTCCTTGACCTTCACTTCATGAGTGGGGAATCCGGAAAATTGTGCAATCCGGTATTTCCTTCTGCAAGGGAGGCACATTTCTGCAAGATGATGTCCTTCCTTTGCTTTAAATTCAATATCGTTCACGCCGAGTACATCGACGACATCTTTTGATTGTTCTGATGAAACAAACTGATCTCCGCACACCTTGCATTCCTTCATGCCCTGTTCGGCATAATGTTCTCTGTAGTTTCTTGCCAAAACACTCATTGGGCGGAAAGGAATATGTGCAAGCTTTCCAAATGGCAGGTAAATCAGTGTAATGATGACTGACCACTGATGGATCAATGACATTGCCGGCTGTCCTGCACCGTGTAAAAAGAGATTCATAAAGGTTAAAGCCAACCCTGTGATGCTGACTAGAAGCAGCATATAAAGAGGCATGAAATCATATAGGAATTTCTGCTCTGCTCTTGCCTGCATATTTTTCAGACGGCGGTACAGCGCCATGCAAACTCCAGCGATTACCATTACTGCTGTAATATTCAGCGCGTTATAAGAAATGGTGGCAACGATGCCATCCGCAGGGACAGTCATTACCTTCATGCCCATTGCAATAATGTTGTAATGGCCATTGTCATCCATCGTAAAATACATCCATCCGAAAACGAGAGGGAATGTAACGAAGCAGGATAAAATGCAGCCCCAGCCGATCATCACGTGCTGAGTCCATCGGTAAATTCCCCTATTCCAGATAAAATTGTAGGTTGCAAGATGCTCAACAGACGTTTTTGGCGTTGACTTTCTAAATAGCAGCTTCAATCCTTTTTTCAGGATAAGCTTTGTTGGCGGCCTTTCGCCCCAGGCAATAAACCTATAGAAAAACCCTCCAATAAACACAATCGTTCCGACCATATATCCGTACAGGTTTAAATCCACATGTGTAAACATTCTAGTGCCAATAAAAGAAAGAATTGCTAATGCTGTAACAGATAAAAACATCGACTTGGCAAAATGAGATGCAAACGCATTGTTTAATGTGTTTCCTGTTTTTTGATTGACTGCAGCTTTTGCCTGCATATTAACTCCTCCTCATTCACAAACAATTACCTTAACCTTATTGTAAAAGCGGGAGGACTTTTTCAATATCGGGGAACTTCCCCATTAGAGGGGGGAAATTCCCCTATCTTTAAGAAAGGATATTAAATGAGCATGTTGCTGAAGACAATGCACAAAAAAAAGACCTTTTCAAAGGTCTTGCGAAAATATTGAAACTTTTTCCAAATTCATGCGTATTTCTAAATAGGAGGCGGAATAATGAAAAAAAATATATTTATAATGTTCATTACACTAGCAGCAGAAACTTTAATTACCCTGCTCGCTTCACGTGCCTTTTCAATCCGATTCATCGAAATCATGTTTTTTTCAGGTGTGGTTTTTACAGCTTTAACTGTATGGTTTTCGAGCAGCGGCGGTATGGTTACGAGGTTTATGGACAGCACCGCAAGTGCCATGACTGGATTCATATCTAAAAGGGAGGAATTCAGCTTCAGACCGAATTATGCTGTTCTCGGTTCGGTTATCTTTTTACTTATTGGTCTTGTTTTCTTTATCTTACTGTTAACAAATATTATTCCTCCAATTTAGGCATTATGGTACAATCTTGAAAAGGAGTTGGTCATATGGCTAAATCAGCTGCGAAAAAGTTAAGGGAAAAAGCAGTACGTGAGGGAAAAAGAAACCCTGAATGCAATCGAAGCCCATTTGCACATGCGGACATGCGCACAAGAAAAACAAAAACCAAAAAAGAACAATTATACAGGAGCAAATATAAGAACCGTTATTCTGATGAAAACAGAAGAGACGGTTCTTTTTTTATGTATTATCTTTTCAAAAGCAGCCAGTCCGATTAAAGACCAGCTGCATTTTTTAGATTATAATATTCCCATCCCTTCTATATGTCTCCGCGCTTTGTCATCACCCAGATCATAAATCATTTTATATATGCCTTCCATGGATGCATCATATTCATCATTTTTTGATTCTTTGTGGTATTCCAGGAAAGGGACATGTGCACGGGCAAATGTTTTAAGATCTGCATCATAATTCTCATTAATATAATCATTTAACTGAGCTAATTCTTCATCTGTTGCAAAAATTTTAAACTGCCATTCGGCTGCTTCAACTGGTTCTGTGTAAATCTGCGCATTTTCAATATCTATATAATATGTTTTTTTTGTTTGGTCCATGTTTTTCATCTCCTCTATCTTTTATACGATATTTACCACATACTGAGGAAGTTTAACCATTTAATATTCAATGACATTTTAAGACGCTAGTTGGGCATGATATAGCTGTGCATTATAAGGAAGGTGGCACAAAAAATGAATCTTTTCAGGAGGTATACAATGGGTATTTTAAGCGGAAATCCAAAGGACGAGCCTTTGCATTATGGCGAGGTTTATAGCACATGGTCTTACTTGCTGGCAGGAAAGGGAATGACCTCTGCCTACCAAACGATGCTTAGCCACTCTGGGGATGGGGACTTGAAGAAAATGCTTGAAGAAGCCATCCGCCTCTGCAAGCAGGAAGAGGAACAAATTGAGGCGATGTTAAAGGAAAACGGGATCGGTCTTCCCCCCGCACCACCTGATAGACCTGATGCTTGTGTAAATGATATCCCTCCAGGTGCCCGATTCATGGATCCTGAAGTAGCTGCAAAGTTAGCAGGAGACCTGGCAGCAGGATTGGTTGGCTGCAGTACAATCATGGGCCAATGTATCCGTGAAGATATCGCAGGCATGTTTGGCCAATTTCATACTCAGAAAGCAGCTTTAGGTGTTAAGGTTCTTCGAATGAATAAAGAAAAAGGCTGGCTTATTCCTCCGCCGCTACATCTTCACAAATCGGATAATTGCTAAGGATTTGCTGGAGAGATGTCCATATGTAAAAAGAGAGCAGAGTCCATTGTCTGCTCTCTTTCCTAAAGGTTATTTCTTAAAACTTGGGCTCAGTTCACTCCATACATCAAACAAGATGCCGTCCGGGTCAGAAGATACAAAATTCCTGCCAGGATGCCCGCGATTTTCGATAGCTCCTGTATTCACTTCCTTCTCAAAAAGTTCCCGATGCAAGTTTTCGAGCTCTGTTATTCCATTGAGTTCAAAGGTTAAACAAAATCGCAATCTTCCGTCAGAACCCTTAAAATTAAGACTTTCCTCTTTGAGGTGTTTCCAAAAGGAAAAAGCTTTGGCTTGCCATATTGATTATGGCCATTTTTCCCTTTTCATCCCTAAAACTTTTTGCTGCTCCAAGATTCTCTGTGTACCAGTTTAAAGAATCCATTACATTTCTGACAGGTATGTGACTATTCCCACTCTTAAGAGCTTTTGACTCATAAATGCCCCTCCTCCAAACAAATTCTCTATTTTTGTAAATTCTATCCAAACGCGTATTAATTCCTTTTTAAAAATAAAAAAACCTTAGTCCGGAATGTGACTAAGGCTCATGTAACTTACTCAGAGTATTTGCTTTCACTGGAATCAGGGGAGACCATACCGCCGGCACCGCTGGAATTGATATCAGGTTCTGCTCCTTCAGGCTGAGATGGCAGCACTTTGTTTTTCTTTTGATTGGGTAGACCTGAGTGCTCCTTTAGATATTGATCATTTTCCATAATCGTTACCACTTTAAATCCTGTTCCTTCGAGCTGGTTCTTCAATTGATCAAATACCTTTGTCTGAGTATTATTCATTTCCTGATCATCATACTGAAGCTCTACATTTATTGTTTTCATGTCAGGACCTCCTTTTTAAGCTATTTTCCCGAATGCCTTTTCATTAAACTACACAGAACCTTTAAAAAAGCAGAAGTTTATTTCAGAAATAATAGGTTATTTAAGAAAATAACCAGGACATTGTTCGGTCCAAAAAATACATGGCTGATTTTCCCATAAATATCATTATCATTTCAATCCTGAATATAAATAAATTGTATGCCGATCAGACGAAAGGAGCAGAGGCATGTGGTTCTGGATTCTGGTAATCTTCATCCCTATTATTATCCTCGCTATTTTGGAAGAAACGATTCAATTTGCGGTGAATCGTAAGGTCTTCGGAAAAAGCGGCAAACCGGTTTTAATTAAACAAAAACTGCATCACTTAAAAAATAAATTCAAGTATAAAAAAAGCCATTCCCAATAAGGAAAGGCTTTTTTGTCCAGCAAGTATTGGCCGCTAAAACTCATATTTAATTAGATTCTTCTGTTTCAGAATCTTCTTCTGCCGACTGTTCCTGTCCGGACATCCGCTTCTTTTTCAGCTCAAAATAGGCATCTAATACTTTTCTGCCAATTTCATAATTGGCTGTATGTCCGCTTCTTCCCTGGTATGCCCATGGAACAATGACAGACATGGCGATTTCTGGATTATTATGGGGTGCATAGGCAACAAGGCTCAAGTTCATAACATCTATTAATGCATCTCCCTTTTTTTTGAGAGGGCCGTCATAAAATGCTTCCGCTGTACCTGTTTTTCCTGCTGGAGAATATGGCGCATCTGCGAACCTTCGATAAGCAGTCCCTTCAGGATGCTGCATCACCTGTCTTAATCCTTCTTTGACAGTGTTTAGTTCTCTATCACTTACATCTATCGTATTTAAGACAGTTGGCTGAATATCCTTCCAGATCCGGCCAAGCTCCTCCTGCTCTGTGGCGGGCTCACGGATTTCTTTTACAAGGCGCGGCTGGATACGATAGCCGCCATTTGCAATCGTTGATATATATTGCGCCATTTGCATCGGAGTGTAGGTATCATACTGTCCGATTGCAAGGTCTAATAGAAATCCCGGCAAGCGAAGCGGTCCTTCATAGCCTATCGCCTCATTCGGCAAATCGATGCCAGTTCTGACTCCGAGGCCAAATTGGCCGAATGACTCTCTCATGTCTTCAAATGCATTAGGGTTTTTAAATCCCAGAGGCTGATCATAAGCATACCGCGCATCCGCAATTTCAATTGCTGTTTTGAACATATATACGTTTGAGGATATACGCAAAGCCCTTGTTTCGTTCATGATTGCCTGAAAGTTAAACCACGATTTTTTCACCTGTGGTGTACCTGCAATTTTCATTGGTGCATCTAAAAATGCAGTCCCGGGTGAAATTGCACCGGTTTTATATCCTGTTAAAACGGTTGCCCCTTTTACAGAGGATCCCACATTATAAGAAGAGGCAATCGTACCCAGCGCATAATCCTGCAGAACCGTTTTGCCATCATCATCTTTGTCTATCATTTTCCCTGCCATCGTCAGAACTTCGCCAGTATGCGGATTCATTAGGACGACAAACGCACGATCCATTAAATATGTTCCCCGAGTCCTTTTTGCAGCCCAAATTTCCTCTTCCAATATTTTTTCCACAGCCTTCTGCAGATCCATATCAATCGTCAGAACAAGATCCTTGCCTCTTTGGCCCTGAGAAACCAGTTCACTTCCGAGAATTTCTCCTTTTTTAGTAATAAGCTTTTCCTTTGATTTTTGGCCATGCAGAACATCCTCATATTGCATTTCGAGATAGCTCTTACCTACGCGTTCATTTCTGCTGTAGTCCCTGGCCAGAAAATAATCCAGCCTTTCCTGCGGCAGCCCTTCGTTTGTATCTGTAACCTTCCCCAGGACTGTCTGGAGCGTACTGTCAAAAGCATAAGTTCGATCCCAGTCAGTAGTTGTATTGACCCCTGGAAGATATTGAAGGTTCTCGCTTACCGCAGCATATTCTTTACTTGATACATCCTCATTTTTGACTATTTGCGGCGTCATGGCATAACCGCTCGTAAATTCCCGGAAGATTGCCCGCACTTCCAGATCCTGCTTGCTCAGCTGTTTCAGATCTTCGTCTGTAATTCTCTTAAGCTGCATCTCATAAATTTGCTTATCATCCAATTTGTTCTCTTTAAACAGCTTCCATTCCTTATCAGTTATTTTATCCCGGACAGCATCAGGATTTTTTAGAATCCAATGATCCTTCTTATCTCGTTCCGTCACTTTATCCGTCTTTTTATCAATCAGAATGGCCAGCCGCTCTGCCACCTGAAGCATTTCTTTCTGTTTGGCATTCCGATTTGTATACGTAATCGCACTCTTCGGAATATTATCCACAATAACCTGATGGTTCCTGTCAAGCATCCTTCCCCTTGGAACGGGATTAGCTACGATGACATCTTCCGTCCTGTCCACTTCTTTTTTGTAGGTCTCACCATTTACAATCTGGACAACGCCAAGTCTTAAGATTAGTACTGAAAACAAAACAAAAACAGCAAAAAACAATAAATTGACCCTAAAAGGCACATGGCTTTTCTTTTTCTTCTTTTTCCCCATGTACGAATCTCCCCCCTTATGAACACTATGTCTGTATAATAGAGATTCTTCCAAATCTTCCCCTGTTAAATAATTCCACGGTTTTTGTAAAATCCCTGCCAGTCCAAAACATATTTTGAAATATAAAGGTATTTAAAGAGGTTAAGTGGAAATGTTAATCTGATAATTTTTTTAGGAGGTCTTTAATATGGAAAGAGCACAAAAATTTCTGAACTATTTTTTATCTCACAGAAAGGTGACTAATGAGCTAATCAAGAAGATTGATGAAAATAACTATGACTACAAACCAACTGAAACAAGCATGGCGGCCGGCAAGCTTGTAACTCATATGCTTACTTCTTTTTATATGTTTTCCAAAACAGTAAAAGAAGGCAGCCCTGCAGTGTTTGGCGAGAAATTCGAAGAAATTGCCCCAAACCTTTCTGAAGCCGCTGAAAACTACACAGAAAAAACCATTGAGATCATTTCATCATTAACAAATGATGAGTTAGAAAGAACGATTGATATGTCACGGATATTTGGAATGGAATTTACCGGCATCCAGCTGCTGCAGCTTGCAATGGATCATGAAATTCATCATAAAGGAAATTTGTTTGTCTACGTACGTGAAATGGGCCATACGGAGCTTCCGATGTTTGTGAGCAGATGATAAGAAAAGCGGAAGCGCCTTCGAAACAAGCCAAAGCGCTTGTTACTGCGAAGACATCCAAGGAAGCTTTCCCTTGGCGCTCACCCCCGGCACCTCGAGAAGGTAGGCGCTTTAGCTAGACAGTTCTCAAAGTTAAAAGTTATAATTTCTTATCATTTTGAAAAAACGGACGCGTCGCCGCGTCCGTTTTAAAAACTATTAAGGGGAGAAATTAATTCTGCCAGCTCATTTTTTGGTGAATTCACTTTATTTGATACCGGATACTTATCCATTTTTTCAGCCGGATAAGGTTCAAGCAATGACTTCAGGTATTCAGTGTCATTAAAACGAGGATTAAGCCAATCCTCAAAATCGCTTTCCTTTAATATCACCGGCATTCGGTCATGAACATCTTCGGTTACTTCATTTGGCCCCGTTGTAATAATTGTACAGCTCGTTAGAGGATTTTCTCCTTTATGCCATGAATCCCAAATGCCTGCAAAGGCAAACGGCTTATCATCTTTCATAATGAACCGGTACGGCTGTTTACCTTCTTCGGTTTTCTTCCATTCATAAAAGCCATCTGCAAGGATTAAGCACCTTTTGCTTTTAAAAGGAGCTTTAAAGCTGGGTTTCGAGTCGATGCCTTCCGCTCTTGCGTTTATCATTTTGTAAGCAATTTTTTCGTCTTTAGCCCAGTAGGGGACCAGTCCCCATTTCATCTGTCTGCCGATCCGCTGTTTACCATCTCCAATGATGGTTAAGATATTCTGGCTTGGCGCGATATTATATCTGGGTAAAACCTCTCCGTCTGCATATTCAAATTCAAACAGCAGCTGAAGTTTTTCGATGGTTTCTGTTAGTGTAAACCGGCCGCACAATATAATCACCTCTTTTAAGTCAATAGCAATATAATGTTCATCTATTCCCGGATATAGCGCATATTAAAACTGTCAGCTATTTTTACAGGGAGGAATGAAATATGACAAAACAAGGCAGACAAAATGCAAATCAAACGAGAGCCCAAATTGAAAAACAGGATAAACGAAACGATGTTGAACTGGGAAGCGAGTTTCAGGCAGGAAATGATAAATCTCAAAGCCAGAAAAAAAGCGGAAAGCAAATTAATAAGAAGTCATAATGACAAATCCCCCATTTTAGGGGGATTTTCATGTCCTGATTGTATACAGCTGTCCTTCCACTGCAAAAGAAATACGGCCTGTTTCCTCTGAAACTACAATAGCAACAGCATCTGATTTTTCCGTAAGTCCCATTGCCGCTCTATGCCTTGTCCCAAATTTTTTCCCCTCAATGGTTTTATTGGCAAGAGGCAGGATGTTGCCTGCAGAAATAATGGTATCTTCTTTTATTAGAATACCCCCGTCATGCAATGGGTTTCCAGGATAAAAAATGGTTTCGAGCAAAGTGCTGCTTACTTTTGCTCCAATAGGAGTCCCATTATGAAGGTAATCGCCTATAGGCAGCCTTCTCTCCACAACAATAAGCCCGCCATGCCTTTTTTCCGATAAATGCTGGGCGGCCAATGATAAGCTCGAATATTCCTTGGTATACGGCGATAAATATGACTGAAGATAATATGTCGAAGCAATTGTGTGAGCCTCCGTTACCGCCCTCTGCAAGTTCTCGAAATCAGATAAAATACAGCAGCTGAAGTCCTCTAGCGTTTTGGAAATAGAATGAATCTGACTGTCGATATTGTCAATATACCGGTTTAAATCTTTTCGGTATTGATCTTCGCCATAAATCACCGGACTTCCTCCAATCTTAATTCATATTAGTACCTTTTCCAGTTAAAAATTATTTATCCATTTTACGGAATAGGTTTAGGACCGCTTTAAAGGGACTAAATATAAGTATTAAGCAACGAGGTGAGGGACATGTTCGATATATTAGCAAAACAATTTCAGAAACCCGCAGGATTACTTGGGAAGCTTGCTGGAAAAATCATGTATTTTGAGAACCGCAAGATTAACAAATGGACAATACAGCAATTAAAGATTAATCGCAGGGACTCTATTTTAGAAGTAGGCTTTGGCCCTGGCTACAGCATCAGACATATAATGGATCACTTCCGCCATGCAGAAACGGATGGAGTTGATGTATCCGAAGATATGAAGGCTTCAGCAGCCAAACTGAATGATGAGTATATTCGTCAGGGAAAGGTCAGATTGTTCGTAAAAGATATACACGATTACTTCCCTGATAAAACGTATAATAAGATATTTTCAGTAAACAATTATCCTTTATGGACAAAACCAAGAGAGTCTCTTCAGCATCTCTATGGGATGCTTGAGGAAGACGGAATAATTGCCATCACCGTCCAGCCAAGAGAAGAAGGAGCAGATGACACCATTGCCAAAAATCTCGGACAGGTGATCAAAACTGATATGGAAGCGGCAGGTTTCCATTCTATTTCCATTTCTTATAAAGAAGCCCGCCCCGTATTAACCGTTTGTGTAACTGCAATTAAATAATAATAAAAGAGAGCGGGAGATTGCTGCTCCCGCTCTTTTTCAATTTATCACCAGCCTCGGCTGGCTCCTCCTCCGCCGGAAGAACCGCCTCCCCCTCCCCGGGGACCGCCACCGCCACTTCCACCTCTTGAGAGAATGGAAAGGATGGCGTAAGAAAAGGCTCCTCCAAAAAATTTAATGTCCAGAAATAATAATCCAACAACAATTAAAATTATCAGCCAGGAGGGTATGCCAATGCCTCTATCCTGTGTTCCGGCATCAGCATAATTGCCGCCTAAATTCACTTCTTCCCCGGCAGCTTCCTGTACAAGCACCTTATAGGTTTCAATTACAGCTCTGTTAGGCTGGCCATCCTGGAGATATGGAAGGGTGACGTCATCCAGAATCCTGCCTGCTTTTCCATCGGGAATTTGGCCTTCAAGCCCATAACCAACCTCAATCCGCACCTTCCGATCCTCCATGGCCACAACCAAGAGAACACCATTATTCTCTGCGGCACTGCCTATGCCATAAGACCGGAAAGCTTCATTAGCATATTCTTCAATCGGTCTGTCTCCAGTAGTTCCAACAGTTAACACTGCAACCTGTGCAGATGTCTTATCTTCCAATTGCCTCCCCAGGTTATTCAATTCAGTTTTTTCCTGGTCATTCAGAATCTCCGCAAAATCCTGGACATAAATATCTCCAGCAGGCTGCGGTATGGATTCATCTGCATGGACTGGGATTGCCCCCATTATTAAATTTGCGAAAAGAAGGGCCAAAGAGACCCAGCGGATGATCATTCCCCATTGCCTCCAAAGTCAACATCAGGTGCTTCGTTCGCCAGCGGATCCGCCCTAAAATACTCTTTTTCATCAAAGCCGGTTATCCCTGCAACAATTGCACCCGGGAACCTTTTTACTTGTTTGTTATATACGGCAACCTGGTCGTTATAATCCTTTCGGGCAACCGAAATCCGATTTTCTGTGCCCGCAAGCTCGTCCATTAATTGGGTAAACTGCTTATCCGCTTTTAAATTTGGATAGTTCTCCACCACTACAAGCAGACGGCTCAAAGCGCTTGACAGCTCGGCGTTTGCAGCTGCTTCCTCTTCAGGGGACCCCGCTCCCGCCAATCTCGCACGAGCATCTGATATAGCCTGAATTGTCTCCTTCTCGTGAGCAGCATATCCCTTTACTGTATTTACCAGATTAGGAATCAAATCCAGCCTTCTCTGCAGCTGGTTCTCAATTTGAGAATAAGCCTGATCCACATTTTCCTCAGCACTTACAAACCTGTTATAACTGGACATCAGCATCATGCATGCTATGACTACTGCCGCAATAACGGCAATTAAGACTCCCATACCTTTTTTCATTTGCGTCACTCCTGTTTCTAAGTTGTTTTGTCACTTGCATGGTATTTTTCCTTTTTGGGGTGAAAGTTAAACCTGGAGATTGGTTTGCTGATGTTGTTAAGCTCGCGCGGATTTGGATGATTTACGCGCGGGTGGGCTCCTTCTGCGCGGGGGCACGTTTTCTTGCGCGGGCTGGCTTCAGTTTTGCGCGGGATTATTACTTTTGTGCGCGGATTTGGATGATTTACGCGCGGCCGGGCTCCTTCTGCGCGGGGGGCACGTTTTTTTGCGCGGGTTTCCTTTTGTTTGGCGCGGGATTATTACTTTTGTGCGCGGATTTGGATGATTTACGCGCGACCGGGCTCCTTCTGCGCGGGGGGCACGTTTTTTTGCGCGGGCTGGCTTCTGTTTGCGCGCGATTATTACTTTTGTGCGCGGATTTGGATGATTTACGCGCGGGTGGGCTCCTTTTCTGCGCGGGGGCACGTTTTTTTGCGCGGGCTTCCTTCTGTTTTGTGCGGGATTAATACTTTTGTGCGCGGATTTGGATGATTTACGCGCGGGTGGGCTCCTTCTGCGCGGGGGGCACGTTTTATACGTGGCAGGCTTCAGGTTCGGGCGGATACATTACTTTAAAGCGCGAATTCTTGTAGGTTTCGTGAATATGACTTTTTACAATATCAAGAGTAATCGCGTAAATATCTTTCATTATTGCTTCATGTCTGACTTATATTGCGTCTACAGGACAGGTTATTGCACTGATCTTTTAATTTTTTGCGCTATCACAACGTTTATGCGTTTAACTTACCCATAATCGCGTCATCCAGCAGGTTATTCGAGCCTCCGTGTCTCTTTTTCGCGCTGTCCCCTTTTCAAAATTACACCAAACAATCCCTATAATACAACAAAAACCCGGAACCCATTCGGGCCCCGGTTCAAGTATGATTATTTAATAAAATTGTTCGCAATCAGTTCACTGAATTCAGGTTTATCTTTCAGGAATTTTAAAGTGTAGGATGAATCTGCAAATTCCTGGATGGTGTCTGCATCAACATCGTAAGTGAACCCGATTCTTTCCCAGGCACGGTCTACGACTTCTTTTTCCAGTTCCTGGCCAGTCACTTCTTTAATGTCTTTGATAGTAATTGCTTTTGCTTCTTCAGGATTTTCTTCGATAAATTTAACTGCATCTTTATGTGCATCAACGATTTTCTGTACTTTTTCCGGGCTGTTCTTCACAGCATCACCAGTAGCAACCAATACTGATGCCGGAAGTGTTTCACCGAAGGATACTTCATCCCAGCCAATTACGACTTCAGCGTTTGTTTCCTGTTCAATGACCGCTGCCCATGGTTCGGGAGCAACTGCAATATCGACTTTACCTGTTTTCAGCATACTTGCATATTGTGCAGGGTTGCCTGTCAAATGCTTCATGGTACCTCCAATGCGAGCTGAAGTGATGCCGGCTTCTTCAAGATATGTCTCATACTGGACATCATGTGTACAGCCCACGCCAGGTGTAATAAACGTTTTTCCCTGGAAGTCTTCAAGTGAGTTAATTTCTACTCCTTCTCTGGCAAGGACAACTGTTCCGCCAGTTGAGGCACCGGCGATAATTTTAACATCAGCTCCGGTTGAGAAGTTGTTCATTGCTGGTCCGGGTCCTACTAGTCCTGCATCAATATCGCCTGTTTTCAAGGCAGTCATGAATGAACCGCCTTCAGCAAACGTCTTATATTCTACCTTAGTACCATCGCCAAGCTGTTTCTCAAAATAGCCTTGATCTTTCGCAACCATTGCTGGCACATGATTGATATTCGGGAAATAGCCGATGACAATCTTGTCTTCTCCTCCGCTGCTCTTCTCAGATGATCCGCATCCGGCAAGCAGCCCGGTGAAAGTAAATAATATAGCAACCCAAAAAATAGCCTTTTTCATTTATACCCCTCCAAAATTAAGACTCAAGTCCCCATTTTTTTATGACTGATTTTTCAATGCGCTGGAATATAAACTGGTCAACAATCATTCCGATAGCTCCAATAATAATCATGACACCGATTACGATGTCCATTCTTCCAAAGTCTGAAGCATATCGAAGTGTGTAGCCCAATCCTGGTCCTGTGCTTAAAAGCTCACCGGCCATCAATGCACGCCAGGCAAATGCCCAGGCAAGTCGTGAACCAGTGACAACGTATGGAATGGATGCCGGAAAGATGACTCTTGTGAATAAGTCAATTCCATTCGCTCCCATAGTCTGAGCTGCCTTGATATATAATGGTGAAACATTTTTTATGCCTGTTCGCATGTTCAGAGCCATTACAAATGTACCGCCAAGTATGGTTACAAAAATAACAGCCTTTTCATTTAATCCAAACCACATAATCGCGATCGGCAGCCAGACGATGCTGGGAACACTTTGCAAGGCAAGGATGACTGCACCCAGTGTTTCATCAGCTGTTTTGGATTTTCCAAGGAGAATGCCAATCAATGTGCCAATGACAAGGCTGATAGCCAGACCGACTGCGAGCCTCTTAAAACTGGCGATTAAATCATAAATGAGAGTTTTATCCTGAAACCCTTCAACAAGAGCACTGAATACACTGGAAAGGGAAGGGAAAATCAGAGGATGCCAAAGTTCAAGCCGTGACCCAATCTCCCAAAATGCAATGATGGCTGCAAAAAATATAATCCTTTTAATGGCTGTTTGCATATTGGAGTTCCTCACTTACAACTTTATCAATTTCCTTCTTCAGGTATTTCATAATGTGGTCTTCAATCTCGAGCATTTCTTTTTTGTGTTCTTCACGGGGTCTGGGTATATCAACCGTTATATCCTGTAAAATGATTCCCGGCTTTGTTCCCATAACAATGATTCGATCTGACAGTTTAATAGATTCTGAGATGCTATGAGTAACAAAAAGAATGGTTTTCTTCGTCTCAGTCCAAATGTTTTCCAGCTGTCCGTGCAGACGCGAACGGGTCTGTTCATCAAGAGCTCCGAATGGTTCATCCATTAAGAGTGTTTCCGGGTTCATCGCAAGTGCTCTCGCGATTGCCACCCTCTGCTGCATTCCTCCAGAAAGTTCATGAGGATAATGGGATATATATTTTCCCAGCTGAACCATTTGCAGATACTTAAGTGCTGTTTCCTCTGCATCTTTCTTCTTCATTTCTTTTTTCAGCGGAAACGTGACATTTTCCATGACTGTCAGCCAAGGGAATAAGGCTGCCTGCTGGAACACCATTCCCCTGTCTTTTCCGGGCTTTGTTATGGCTTTTCCATCGATTTGAATGTAGCCTGAAGTTGTTTTAGTCAGCCCTGCGACGATTGAAAGAAGTGTTGACTTTCCGCATCCTGAAGGGCCTAAAATTGATACAAACTGGCCTTTCTCAATGGATAAATTAATATCTTTCAAGACGTCAACAGGACGATTTTCTTTATCGCTATATTGTTTATTCACATCGTTTATCTCAATGAACATTTTAAAAATCACCTATTCCTATAAATCTCATTAATTTACTCGGATTACTTGTAATTATAAAGTATTCACCTTGCATGTCAACCATTACAATAAATATTTTTAAAATTGGGCTTAATCAAATAAAAAGCCTCCTCCATCAAGGAGAAAGCTATTGTTTCACAATTTAATTTCTTCTATTTTAGATGAAGCGATCAGCTCTTCAACCTTTGCTAACTCACCGCTTTGAAAAAGTTCTATGATCTTGCTTCCAACGATTACCCCGTCACAATGCTGATTCATTTCTTTTACATGCTCTGGTTCAGAAATTCCGAAGCCGGCCAATACTGGTATCGGACTTACATCTCTAACCTTCTCCAAATGCTTTCCAAGCTCATCTTTAAATTCTTTTCTTGCCCCAGTGATGCCATTAACCGTTACAGCGTATAGGAAGCCTTTCCCTTTAGCTGCAATCGCCTCTATGCGCTCCAATGGACTGGTTAAGGTCACAAGGCGGATAATTTCGATTCCAGATCTTTCTGCAATTGGTGCAATGATCTCCTCTTCCTCTGCAGGAAGATCAGGTAATATTAAGCCGTCTACCCCTGACCTGGAGGCATCAGAAATAAAGTTGCCAATGCCATAGGCGATGATCGGATTCATGTATGTCATAAAGATCAGCGGGATGTGAACAATAGGCCGGATTTCCGCAATTTTAGCTAAGACCCCTCTAAGGGTTGTTCCGGCTTCTAATGCTCGAATGCCAGCCTGCTGGATGACTGGGCCATCTGCAACCGGATCCGAAAACGGAATCCCAATTTCAATGGCAGTTGCTCCCGCTTTTTCAAGGAATGTGATTTTCTCGGCCAGTGTCTCTAAGCCTCCGTCCCCAGCCATTATATATGGCACAAATGCTTTTTCTTTGTTTTGCTTAAGGCTCTGAAAAACTTTTTCAACCCGGTTCATTGTCCTTTCCCTCCTAATCTTGCTCTTACAGTTTCTACATCTTTATCGCCTCTGCCAGATAAACAGATGACAAGGCCTTCGTCTTTTTTCATTTGCGGTGCAAGCTTTAATGCATAGGCTACGGCATGGGAGCTTTCCAGCGCAGGGATAATGCCTTCCAGTTTGCATAAAAGCTTTAATGCATCAAGCGCCTCATCGTCTGTAATGGATTCATACTCGGCTCTTCCGCTGTCTTTCAGATAGCTGTGTTCCGGCCCAACTCCTGGATAATCAAGGCCAGCTGAGATGGAATGAGCCTCCTGAATTTGACCGTGTTCGTCCTGCAGCAAATACATTAATGCTCCATGAAGAACTCCAGGAGTTCCTTTTGTTAAAGAAGCAGCGTGCTTATCTGTATCTGTACCCAAACCAGCTGCTTCAACCCCAACCATGCGGACCGTATCATCTTTAATGAAAGGATAAAACATGCCCATTGAATTGCTTCCGCCTCCAATGCAAGCCACAACTGCATCAGGGAGTTTACCTTCTTTTTCAAGGTATTGCTTCTTCGTCTCATTTCCGATAACACTCTGAAAATCCCGTACAATCATAGGAAAAGGATGTGGTCCCATCACAGAACCAAGGATGTAATGTGTATCCTCGACATTTGTCACCCAGTAGCGGAGTGCTTCGTTGACTGCATCTTTTAAGGTGGCACTTCCCGATTGTACCCCTACAACCTTCGCTCCAAGCAGTTCCATTCTGAATACGTTCAGCTGCTGTCTCCTGATGTCCTCTTCACCCATAAAAATAATGCATTCAAGATTTAAAAGCGCACATGCAGTTGCTGTTGCGACTCCATGCTGCCCTGCACCCGTTTCAGCTACTATTTTTCTTTTTCCCATTCGCAGCGCCAATAGAGCCTGGCCCAGTGAGTTGTTTATTTTATGGGCACCTGTATGATTCAAATCTTCTCTTTTAAGATAGACCTTCGCACCGCCGGCATAATTTGTGAGGTTCTCAGCAAAATAAAGAGGAGTTTCCCGTCCGACATAGTCTTTCAGCAAAGCCTTCAGTTCTTTCTGAAAACTTTCATCGGCTTGAGCTTTCTTATACTCCTCTTCCAATTCAAGAATGGCCTGCATAAGTGTCTCCGGCACATACCTTCCTCCAAAATCCCCGAAATGACCTCGTTCATCAGGCAATGTATAAGCTGTGTTCATTTTACTTCCTCCCTCTCCACACATTTAGCGTTTTCTATGAATCTTTTTATTTTCTCCGGATCTTTCTTCCCTTCAGTCTCAACCCCGCTGCTTACATCAACCATATAAGGATTGGCTGCTTTAATTCCTTCCCCCACATTTTCAGGTTTGAGCCCCCCAGCAAGGATCATTTTTTTGTCCTGCAATGGTTTATTTAAAATCGACCAATCAAAAGATACCCCGTTGCCCCCCCGATATTTTCCTTTCGGACTATCAAGAAGAATGTATTCGCATGAAAATTCGTCTAATTGAGATAAATCATCTGGTGAACCTACACTCAAAGCTTTTATAACCGGAAGAGAAAATGAGCTGCAAAATTCCGGCGTTTCATCTCCGTGCAGCTGAATGACATTGATCCCTGAAACATTTGCTATTTCTTCAATGGTCGCTTTCGTTTCATTTACAAACACTCCGACTTTTAAAACTTCTCCGGGAAGCTCTCTGATTATCTCCCCTGCTGCCTCAGGATTAATTTTTCTTTTGCTTTCTGCAAAAACAAATCCCAGGGCATCAGCCCCGTTTTCAATAGCAAAAAGTGCCGTGCTGATATCCCTGATTCCGCAAATCTTCACCTTCATTGTCTGACAGCCCCCTGCAAAGGAATCTTCATGGCCTTCAAAAGCCCTTCCAGATTATCTGCTTTCATGAATGCTTCTCCGACAAGAATGGCGTTTGCTCCTGCTGCAATTACACGCCGCACATCGTCTTCCGACTTAATCCCGCTTTCACTGATCAGGAATTTTCCCGCATTCTTTATTAGCGGGGCAAGTTTTTCTGTTACACCAAGGTCTACTTCGAAAGTTTTTAAATTTCGGTTGTTGACTCCGATCAGCTGTGCACCGGTTCTTAGAGCTATTTCCAGTTCTTCTTCATTATGAACCTCCATTAATACCTCAAGGCCTTCACTTTCAGCAAAATCGAAAAGCTCTTGAAGCCGTTCAGCTTCCATCGCAGCAGCAATGAGTAAAATTAGGTTTGCCCCTGATGCTTTTGCTTTTAATACTTGCACCTCGTCTATAATGAAGTCTTTGCAAAGGATAGGCAGGTCGACTGTCTCTCTGACAGCTGACAGATCAGCGAAGCTGCCTTTAAAAAACCTATTGTCTGTTAAAACGGAAATGGCATCGGCACCATACTTTTTATAAAATAATGCCTGATCTTTCGGATTTTGTCCGGTATTTATATCACCTTTTGAAGGTGAGGCTCTTTTGAATTCCGCAATCACAGCCAGTTCACTGCCTGATGCAAGCTTGTTAATAAAGGAGCGTTTATACATGGTTTCTCCTATTTGAAAATATTCCTTTTCCTTCTGCAGTACGATGACTTCTTTTCTTTTTTCAGCCAGTATTTGATCTAGAATTGTTCCCATCTTATATCACCTCTTTATGGACGCTTTTACTTGCTTCAATTAACCTATGCAGTTTTTCTAATGCAGCACCTGAATCTATGCTTTCTTTGGCTAAATTTATCCCGCCATGAATTGTTTCTGCCTTGCCTCCTGTAAAGATGCCAATCCCGGCGTTAAGAAGGACCGTGTCTCTTCTTGCTCCCTTCTCCCCCTTTAGGACACTTAGGAGTATTTCAGCATTTTCCCTGGAATCTCCGCCTCTGATCGCATCATTGCTGCTAACCGATAGGCCAACTTCCTCTGGATGAAGAACCTTTTTCGTTACCTTGCCGTTATTAAGAATGGCCAGGTGATTTTCCCCCTGTAAGGATGCTTCATCCATAAACCCTGCACCATTTAAAACAACTGCCCGTTTTCTTCCCAAAGCTTTTAACACCTCTGCAAACATTTCAATATAATCTCTCCGGTAGATCCCGAGAAGCTGATGATCAAGTTCAACCGGATTGGTTAAAGGTCCTATTAAATTGAAAGTTGTAGGTATTCTCAGGTCCCTGCGTACTTTCATGATTCTTTTAATATTCGGATGGACATGAGGTGCGAATAGAAAGGCTATCCCAATTTCCTCCAGAATTTCCTCCGTGCGCTCAGGCGAGTGATCCAAGTTTATTCCCAAATGTTCCAGTACATCGGCACTGCCTGTTTTGCTGGATACACTTCTATTGCCATGCTTGGCAACAGAAATTCCTGCTCCTGCAATCACAAAGGCCGAAGTAGAACTGATATTAAAGCTGCTTGAACCATCTCCTCCTGTACCGCAATTATCCAAAACATTAGGAATTTTCTTGCTAAATGTAAGGGATTTATCCCGCATTGCTTTTACGATGCCTGCAATTTCTTCAACTGTTTCCCCTTTTGTTTTAAGGCTCACCATAAATGCCGCAATCTCACTGTCCGTCACATCATTGGCAAATAAATTGTCCATCGCTTCCTTCATTTCTGCCTCTGTTAATGACTCGCGATCAGATAACCTCTGCAGTATAGTTTTCATCGTTTTTCTCCCTCCCGATAGTTTGTAAAAAGTTTTCCAAAATCTTTTTTCCAAGGCCTGTTCCTACAGACTCCGGATGGAATTGCAAACCGTATAAAGGATAATCTTCATGCTTGATTGCCATTATTTCATTATCATCCATTGATCTTGCCAAAACCTTAAAACTGCCAGGCAATGTTCCCGACTTAATTATTAAGGAATGATAACGCATGATATGGATCGGCTGCGGCATGTATTGAAACAGCTGTGATCCGTTATGCTTCAGATTAGACACCTTGCCATGCATAATTCTCTTGGCTTTTTCAATCTTTGCCCCAAAGGCATAGCCGATTGCCTGATGGCCAAGGCAAATGCCCAGGATAGGGAGCTTCCTGTAAAATTGCTGAATAACTTCAACAATAACTCCAGCTTGTTCAGGCCGTCCCGGTCCAGGTGATAGAACAATGGCTTCAGGATTTAATTTTTCAATATCTTCGATTGTTATTTGATCATTCCTTACAACTTTAATTTCTTGTCCCAGTTCACCCAGATACTGATAAAGGTTAAATGTAAATGAATCATAATTATCAATCAGCAGAATCATTTTTTGTCCTCCAAAAATGCTTTTAATTTATGAAGTGTTTCGTCGTACTCTTTTTCTGGAATCGAATCATGCACGATGCCTGCCCCAGCTTGTATATAAGCGAATCCATCTTTTATTACCATGGTTCTGATTGCCAGGGCGAAATCCATATTGCCGTTTCCGGAAAAATAGCCGACTGCCCCTGAGTAAATTCCTCTTTTCACTGCTTCCAGTTCATTGATGATTTCCATTGCTCTAATTTTGGGTGCACCTGAAACCGTTCCGGCAGGGAGACACGCTATTAAGGCATCAATCGCTGTGTGAGGACTTTTCAGCTTGCCGCCCACTTCGGATACAAGGTGCATGACATGCTTATATCTCTCAATGACCATGTTTTTTTCTATAGTTACCGATCCAAATTCGCATACACGGCCGAGATCATTTCTGCCTAGATCGAGCAGCATCCTGTGTTCGGCAAGCTCCTTTTCATCTTCTATCAGGTCCCTTTCAAGCTGTAAGTCTTCCTCTTCTGTCTTGCCTCTTGGCCTTGTTCCTGCAATAGGGTTAGTAATTACTTTGTTTCCAGTTGCTTTTATAAGACTTTCAGGCGATGCCCCTGCAACCGCATATTCTTCAAAATCAAGATAGTACATGTATGGGGAGGGATTTTGCACTCTTAACTTCCGGTAAAATGCGAAAGGATCTCCAGTCAATTCTGCTTTTAACCGCTGAGAAAGCACTACCTGAAAAATGTCTCCCTCTTCAATATAGGCCTTGGCCCTTTTTACTTTTTCAACGAAGTCTTCTTTAGATATGGAAGCTTTGAAAGCCGACAGCGATGCTTCTTCCGATTGGGATGCCGCAGCCCCCTTTTGGATTTCGGCCTTTCTTTTCTGCAATCTTTCACGTAGCTGAGATTCATCGGTTGCTGCCAATAAAGACATGGCTACCAGAAATACCTTTTGCTCCAGATGATCAAAAACGGCCACTTCCTCAAAAAACATAAGGTGAACATCTGGTACATTCAGCTCATCATGAGGGATCACCCCGATATCTTCGTATTGCCTGATGACATCATAGCCTGCATATCCAACAGCTCCTCCACAAAATGGGAACTGTTCAATGGGGTGAGCCTTTTCCTCGGGCATCAGCCTTCTTAATACATCAAGCGGCTTTTCATTAAAAACTTCTATTTTCCCCTCCGCAGTAACAGCCGTCCGAGATGCTTCCCCTTTTAGTTCCATCACCGGGTCCGCCCCAATAAAGGAATACCTTCCCGACTTTTCATGCTTTAGCGAGCTTTCAAGCAGAAATTTTTTTCTCCCGCTCATTCTCTGGTAGATCAAAATAGGTGTTAATGTGTCCCCCTCAAGCTCTTCGATGATATAAGGACCTTCCAAAATCGTTTTCAATATATTTCTCCTCCAGTTCTTTCGGATTCAGATAAGCGCAAGCGCCCTGATCACCCCTGACACTTTGAGGGAGCAGGCGATGGAGCCAGACAGGTATCTGACTTCAGAATTTTTACTTAACTATAAATAAAAAAGTCCCCTATACACACAGACAGAATCTGCGGGTATAGAGGACGTGTCTTGTGAACGTGGTGCCACCTCTTTTTAGAGCAGCATGCTGCTCCCTTTTTCGGGTACGGAAACATATCGATACCCTATCCTTTTAACGGTGGAAATCCGTGCTTCCCTACTTTCTTTCAGGAAGCCTCTCGCAAGTCCATTCGAATGACTTACCGTACCGGGCTCTCACCTTACCCCGGCTCTCTTGAACGGACTCCATCAATCTACTCCTCTTGCTCAGCGATTTAAAGTAATAAAGTTAAAGAAAAGCGGAAGCGCCTTGCCACCCCCGACAAGCACAAGACGAGCCTCCCGGAAAGGCGTTCTTTGCCTTTTTAGGGGATTGGCTTGTGAACTCGAGGGGGTAGGCTGCTTGCGCTAGACAGTTATTTAAGTTCAAAAATTCTATATTTTTTCTGAACTAAATAAAAAAGGGCCTCCCGTCTAAAAAGGACGAGAGACCCGTGGTGCCACCTTCATTAGCTGATACATCAGCTCACTTAACAGATATCAAAACTAAAACCGTTTGAATATCTGTCCCTTGTAACGATGAGACCGTTCGCCAAAGCCTACTGCTTAAAAAGGTTCGGTTTGGAGGCTCGAAAGTCCATTCACTGCTGTTTCCACACTGATTTGCACCAACCATCAGCTCTCTTTAGCTTCCACTGCAGCTACTACTCTTTGTCATTGCCGATCGATATATTGCTTATTATACTATTCCGATAAATGAAAAATGTCAAGGATATTTTTCATTTTTTTATAATAGAGCTTTTTCCAGCTTTTCTCTCCAGACAGCTGCAAGTGCCTCAATCTGCAGGAGTTCTTCAATTGCTTTACGGTTTTTGCGGTCATGGAACATGATAAAATTTCCTTGCAGAACCGATACCTTTTCCTGCTTTCTTTCTTCGAGCTTAAGAACGCTGCCTGCTGTTACAGTTCCTTCCTTCAGCACTCTGAAAAAGTAGCCTGTAAAGCATGTTTCAACAATTCTGCTTAAAAGCCGATCTTCTTCGTTATGCTTTGATATGGTTGAACATGGAATGCGGCCCTGTGTTATTTGGATAACAGATTCACCAAGCGAAAAGGTATCACCTATAAAAACTTCCTTTTCCAGCATATTACCCGCACAAATATTTTCACCAAATGCCGGGGGACAGAATGTCTTTTTAAATTCTTTTTCCCATATCCCGTAATGTTCGAACGGGTATAGGCAAACTGCCCGGTCGGGGCCGCCATGAAAATCAGTGTTTGCCACTCCATCCCCCAGGAAACCATCCTTCGTTAAGAACGCACTTTCAATTTTTTCTTTGCCTATTCCCGATATTTCCTCACGGTTTTTCCAGCTGTGCTTTTTCGGTTTCCCTATGCTTAAACTAATAATTTCTTTCACATTTATCCCCTCGCCAGATTCGCTTTTCTATATATTTTAACGCTTTCCTTTTAGTAAATCGAAACATATTTTTCCAGAATTTAAATTTTCCCATAAAAAGACAGAGGTTTTTCTAGTTAGTTTTCCTGCAATTAGCTCATATTAAGACTAGTTTGATTAACGAAAAGGAAGGTCAGAAATATGGAGCATGTTGAAAATTTACAATCTGTAAATTCCAAAGCTAAAAAGAAGTCAGGTGATGATGTTCATAACCAAAAATGGGCCATTCTTTCACTTTCTTCAATTCCTCTCGTTATGACACTTGGGAATTCCATGCTGATTCCTGTTCTGCCGGCGATGGAAAATAAACTAAATATTTCTGCATTCCAATCCAGCATGATTATTACCGTTTATAGTATTGTAGCCATTATTTTGATTCCAATCGCAGGCTTTTTATCGGATCATATCGGCCGTAAAAAAGTCATTATACCAAGTCTGTTCATTGCAGGAATTGGCGGGCTGATCTCCGGATGGGCGGCATGGAAAATGGCGGATGCTTATTGGATCATATTAGCTGGGAGGGCATTGCAGGGTGTTGGGGCAGCTGGTGCGGCACCAATTGTTATGCCTTTAGTAGGGGATATGTTTAAAAATGATGATGATGTCAGCAGTTCCCTTGGACTTATTGAAACTTCCAATACTTTTGGAAAAGTTCTATCGCCTATACTTGGAGCATTTCTTGCAGGGTTTATATGGTTTTTACCGTTTTTTTCGTTTCCGGTTTTTTGTACGATTTCAATCCTGCTGGTTTTCTTTCTTGTAAAAACGCCAAATAAAAGAGAAGAGCCGCTTCCTCTAAAGAAATTTTGGAGCAATATCAAGGATACCTTTAAAAACAACGGAAAATGGCTATATGCTATTTTCTTAATAGGTGCCATTCTTATGTTTGTGCTTTTTGGGATACTTTTTTATTTATCTGATGTGCTTGAAAAGACATACGATATTAAAGATGTTAAAAAAGGGCTTCTCCTAGCTGTCCCGCTTGGCGCACTATGCCTTTCCTCCTATCTGACAGGAAAAAAAATAAAAGAAAATAAAATACTGATGAAGTGGATCATATTTTTAGGCTCAGTGCTTGTGGCAGCTGCCACTGCAATCTTAAGCTTTTCAAACAACATGTGGTTTATGATCAGCATGTTCCTGTTTGCCGGAATTGGCATAGGCGTTGCATTGCCTTCGTTGGATGCACTGATTACCGAAGGAATTGCAAAAGAAGAACGTGGAACCATTACTTCTTTATACAGTTCAATGAGGTTTATAGGCGTTGCCGGAGGCCCGCCGGCCATTGCCATTCTGATGAAGCATTCTGATCAAGGGCTTTTTTATATATTAAGCGGGATAACCATTCTTGCTGCCCTAGCAGCCATTATAGCAATCAAACCTGACGCAAATGAGGGCTAAAAAAAATCCGTATCGTGCAATGACGATACGGATTTTTTTATTTAAAATGCTGCTGTACAAAACCAGTTACAACCTGGTTGAAAAGCTGCCACTTTTTGGTTGGCGCCTGGTGGGAAACACCTTTGATTATTGCCGCCTGAAAGCTGACATATCTCCTATAGCTCCTAATATGCTGATTAACAAAATCTCTTGATCCATATATCAGGAGAAGGGGGACACTCAAGTTCCTCAGGCGATCCGTGCATGAATAGTGGAGCGACCTATCGTAAAATAGAAACCACATAGTATGATTCGCCTTTTTCATGTGTTCCAGAATATCTTTTCTGACTTTTGGATCATTTGTGTGACTTGCTGCTATTACATACCGCAGAAAACCCGGAAAATGTTTCACGAAATACATTCCCAATATATGCTCATATTTGAAAGTTTCTGATAAAACCTCTGGAAATCCGCCAGATAGTATGACACCAAGTGTCCTTTCAGGAAAAGAAAGAGCAAATTCCTGAGCAATTATGCCTCCAGAGGAATAACCCAGGATAACGGCTTTTTCAATTTCCAAGTGGTCTAATACAGCTTTAACCTCTTCTGCATAGCCCTGAATGGTTACTGTTTTCTCGGGACCGATGGTATCTCCATTCCCGCTTAAATCAGGAAAAACAACCTGAAAATGCTCAGCCAGCAGGCCTTGATAATAAAATACCTTTCTCCCCATGGCAGGCGGATGTATAAAGATTATCGGTACTCCTTTTCCCATCGTTTCATAAAATATCTTTGTATCCTCATAAATACATGCTGGCACAAGAATCGTCCTTTCCATTCACAAAACATAGATGGCTCAAAAGCCTCCTGTTCCATATAAAAATGGGACAGTTTTAGTCTGCCCCATCTCGGTCAATTCTTTATTTCCAACATCAGTTAGGTCTTGTCTTCTTAGCTTTTTTGCTTTGCTGATCAAGCTCTTTTGAGAACTCCATATCGTTTATGCTCTTGTTTGTGCTCTGCAATCCAGATTTAGTCTTAATATTGCGTTTTGTCATGTTAATCCTCCTTTAAAGTACTGCCATTATAGTATGGCACATTAGGATTCGAATCATTATGGATTTTCAGCTGGAATCTGCATATACTATAAGTAATCATGCGATTATGCTTATTTCCGTGACTTTCTGAACCGTATATGATATTCTTGAATTAAGAATATGAATAAAAAAAACGACCGCAGGTGTTGCCGCACCCACGGTCATTCGCAATAGTCGTTCCCTTAGGGGATCGGCCTGTCAAAGACATAGACCTCTCCCTCAATTGTCAGATCAAGGGAGGTCTATTTTTTATGGTTAAAAGTCATGACAGCAATGATCAGACTAGAAAAGGAAATCATCATCATGATCGATTCGAAAACTGTCAAAAGGCATCACCCCCTTTCATACGGGGCTAGCCGACCACCCTTGAGAAACTCCCATTGCTTCTTTATTATAACACATCCTTGTCCATTTAGTCGAACATGTGTTCTATTTCAAGAAAATTGATTCTTCTTTCCTATTTTTTCAAGTTTCACTATCTTTATCGCCTGCAGATTTCCTTTGTAGATATCCACGAAGAAAACCCATTTCTTTATTAAGCAAATACTCCATTTCCTCCATCTGCTGCTTAGCAATTAACTGCGGACTGCCTGTCCATTCAGCACTGTGGATAAAATAATAATTCTTTATTCTTTTAAAAATGATGACCGCTTCAGGAAAACAGTCAAACAATCCCTTTACCTGATTTCTCCGCATGTAACTCCATCTTACCAGTTTCATGATATCAGCCTTTTTATACTCTTTTTACCCAGAAAACACTGACGCATGTTCTTAATGCAAAAAAAACTGCCAAATTGGCAGCATTGAATTTATTCTTTAAGCCTCGGCTTTGCCGGATCACATTTCGGTTTTTCAGACTGAGTGGACTCAGCAAGCTTTGACAGGTAATAGCATTCTTCACGGTACATGTGATCAGCCATTAAAGCTGCAAATGTCCCCAATGCCTCTTTGCTCAATTCAAGCTCCTCAATTTCATTGAGAAAGTTCATAAACAAAGATATTTCAAGTGCAACATCGCTGTTGAACTTTTGAAGTGCCGGGAACGACTCAACATTCGTCCGAAGGAAGCCGGACATTTCAACCGCCTTTAAATAGAATGCTTCAAAATCCTTTGTATAGCCATCACTGATTTTTTTTATTTTCTTCTCAACACTTTCCATATTATCTGATATGGCTCCAGCATGGCCAGCTGCATCCAGAAGCCAGATTAAATGGTGGTGAAGCTCATGAAATACAGGGGGGACTTCCCCTTTTTTTAAATATTGAAGGACAAGCATATATTCTTCAAGTTCATTGACCATATGGTTTATAAAAACAGGACCAAGATGAATGGAAATTTTCCCTATCAGATGACGTTCAAGTAGGTTCAATTTAAATTCCCTGAGCTTTTTAGCTTCCTGTTCTGCCCTCCGGCTCAATTGCTCCAGGTTATCCACTTCAACCCTTCCTAATAGCTGATCGAAGGTTTGTATAAAGTAATTTGCTCTTTCAATGCTGTCTTTTTCCTTTGGTGATAGTGAATCATGTATGAAGCGTGCATGATCACCCAAAATCTGAAGCCAAAAACCATGTTCAAATTTTGCAGCATTTTCAAATCCAGCAGCCAAAATATCTCCCCTTTCCATCTTACTCATAAAAACATATCAGTAACCATTAGAAATTATGCCTATAAGCACGAATCTCAAAAATTAATTGGTAACTTATTTTTTTGCAGAAAGGGGGAATCTTAACTACGAGTCATGCATCCTATAGTGTTTTTTTCATCATTACCTGGCCAATCTTTTTTTCAAATCCCATTTTAAGTAAAGCTTTCGATGCGGGATTGGAAACAGAAATATTAACTGCAGTGAAATCAATCGAATCATCCTGATCCAGGAACAGCTGGCCCAGAATACTTTCAGTCATTGCCTCATATGCACTGCCATCCGTAAAATTTAGCTGATAAATAATAATGCGTTCTGTACGTCCTGCTGCTTCCAGCACTCTTTTGTATAAAATATAGCCTTCCTCTTTCCCATCTTCACTCATAAGCAAAGCAGCTTCCCCTTGTTTCGCACTTTGCCACTGGCACTGCCAGGCAGCATCGCTGTCATAAAAGCTGATTGACTGAAGCTGTTCAGGATATATCTTTTTTATTGCTAAATGGCTTTCCGTCAATGAGCCTATTTCTTTATGTGTTAGCTTCTTGTTTAGATAAAGCAATTGATCAGTAATTGCATAGCCGGCTTTTTTGTACAGCTTAATCGCTCTCTCATTTTCTTCAATTGCTTCAAGAACAGCAGTGTGTACATTTTCAGCTTTATATATGCTAAGCACCTCTGACATCATGGCTGCAGAAAGACCTTTTCCCCTGTATTGTGGTGCGATCCCGGTGCCTCCGTTCCAGGCAATTTTCCTGCCGTTAATCTCACGGAACCCATTCAATATGATTCCGCAAGGTTCGCCGTGCATAAAAACGACAATGGATTTTTCAGGCGAAAGTCCCTCAGATGCGATTCGATTAACAAAGGCCTGGGTATCCATTTTTATTGGAACTATATAGCCTTCAAAGCCTTTATTCCAAGCAGTCAGCGCCTCCTCCAGGGTAACTTGAGAAAGTTTTTTTATTTTCATAAACGCTCTCCTTCATGTGTTTTCTGATGTTTTACTTGGTGTGCATCTAATGGCTGGTTATTTATGTTTGTTCCCTCTTCTAATAACAATGATAATGGCCATGGTTTCACACCTCCAATTATACAGACTGGGTAGTTTATTTATTCATAAAATAAAATAGACTGATTAGTTTATTTTAATTTAATCATTTATTTTCAGTTTTTTCAATCTTTTCTAAAAGGAATTTTCTAAAAAAAAGCCGATACATTAAGTACCGGCTTTAGTTATTCATTATTTATTTAAAGGTTTTTTCAGAAACCCGATAAGGATCGCAGACAAAAGAGCACCTGCTATTATTCCTGCAAGGTAAATTCCCCATGGGCCATCGACAAGAGGGACGACAAAGACTCCGCCGTGCGGTGCCCTTAATCCAACTCCAGCCATCATTGAGATGGCACCTGCCACGGCTGATCCTGCCATGATGGACGGGATGACACGCAATGGATCTGCTGCTGCGAACGGGATTGCGCCTTCTGTGATAAACGAAAATCCCATGATGTAATTTGCTTTTCCTGCATCCTGTTCCTGTTTTGAAAATCTATTTTTGAATAAAGTAGTAGCAAGCGCGATGGCAAGAGGCGGAACCATCCCCGCCGCCATAATGGCTGCCATTGGTTCATATACTCCATTTGCAAGCAGCCCTGTACCAAATACATAAGCCGATTTATTAACCGGGCCGCCCATATCAAATGCCATCATCAGCCCAAGAACTACTCCAAGCAAGACGGCATTTCCAGTACCAAGACCTGAAAGCCACTCGGTGATAGCAGTATTTAATGCGCCAACTGGTTTGTTGACAACATAAAGCATCAGCAATCCCGTGACCGCAATTCCAAAGAGCGGATAGAGCAAAATCGTTTTAATTCCTTCAAGTGATGAAGGCAGACCAGCAAAAACTTTTTTCAACCCAACTACTACATAACCTGCAAGGAAGCCGGCTATGATGCCGCCAAGGAATCCAGCGCCTCCAGATGCTGCCATCATTCCGCCGACTGCTCCTGCAGCAAAGCCGGGACGGTCAGCAATACTCATGGCAATGAAAGCTGCAAGGATTGGAACAATCAATCCAAATGCATTTCCTCCCCCAATGGTCATCAGTGCTTCTGCGATAGGATGATACGACGGATCACTAGGATCTGCTGCTTTATATCCGAACATAAAGGAAATGGCAATGAGTATTCCGCCGCCAACAACAAATGGAAGCATGTTGGAAACCCCATTCATCAAATGCTTATAAATTCCTGCTTTTTGTTCTTTTTTATTATCTGCTTTTCCGCTGCTGTCCGCACTTCCGCCCCTGTATACCGGCGCATCCTGCTTTAGCGCTTTTTCGATTAGTTCCTGAGGTTTTCGGATGCCATCAGCAACTGCCGTTTCAAGGACATGCTTCCCGCTGAATCGCTCCATTTCAACCTTTGTATCTGCTGCGACTATAACTGCTGCTGCATTCGCGATTTCTTCTGGTGTCAGTACATTTTTAGCACCGCTGGAGCCATTTGTTTCAACTTTAATATCAACGCCCAATTCAGCTGCCTTGGCTTTTAGGGAATCAGCCGCCATATAAGTATGGGCAATTCCTGTTGGGCAGGCTGTTACAGCAACAACAAATCGTTTACTGTCTGCAATATTTTGGACTTCCTCTTCTTCTGTCTCGTCATAGCTGTCTATAATTCCAATAACTTCGTCTGCAGAAGCAGCATTTTGGAGTTTTTTGCGTGCTTCCTCGTTCATTAGTATTGATGAAAGCCTGGATAGAGCTTCCAGATGTGTATTGTTTGCTCCTTCCGGAGCTGCAATCATAAAGAATAGATGTGCGGGGTGACCGTCAAGTGATTCATAATCCACTCCTGCTTCTGATTTGCCGAATGCAATAGCAGGCTCCTTGACCGCACCGGTTTTTGCATGCGGAATGGCTATTCCGTCACCGATACCTGTTGTGCTTTGTTCTTCCCTTTTTATAATGGCATTCTTAAAGGCAGAACTGTCATGAAGCTTTCCTGCTTGATCAAGCTGGTTTACCAATCCATTTATGGCATCCATTTTGCCTGTTCCGCTCAATGAGAGCAGAATCGTATCTCTTGTCAGTAATTCTGTTATTCTCATCCTAAATCTCCCCTTTTAGGCTGACCTTTTCAATCGAAACCTGAGAAAGCAATTCCTCTGCTTTTTCCTTTGTGCAAAGACCAAGTGAAAAAGCCGTAGCGCTTCCGGAAGCAACACTGTATTGAAAAGCCTTTTCTATATTTTTGTTTTTTTCATAAGCTGCAAGAAAACCGGCTACCATGGAATCTCCTGCACCTACAGAACTTTTCACTTCCCCATTTGGAACGCTTGAAATATACGCTGCTTCATCAGAAATCAAGACTGCTCCCTTGCCGGCTAATGAAACAATTACATTCTGTGCGCCCATTTCTACAAGTTTCTGTCCATATGGGATAACTTCTTTTGCGGAAGTAAATTCTGTCTTGAATAAATCACCTAATTCATGGTGATTAGGCTTTATTAAAAACGGTTTGTATGGAAGGACCTTTTTCAGTAATTCTCCCTCTGCATCCACCACAAAAGCCGTCCCGTTTTCTAAACAAATTCTTACCAGCTCTTCATAAGTTGATTCCGGCAATGTAGATGGAATGCTGCCAGCCAGAACAAGCAAATCATCTTCTGATAGGCTGCGGATCTTATTTTTCAGATCCTCGAAATTCCTTCCTGAAATGGCCGGCCCTTTTGCATTGATTTCTGTTTCCGTCTTTGTCTTGATCTTTACATTGATTCTTGTGTCATCAGCAACTTGGACAAAGTCAGTTTGAATATTCTCCTTGTTTAAGCAATCAACAATATACTCTCCTGTAAATCCGCCTGCAAAGCCAAGGGCCTTGCTTTTAACATCCATTCTGTTCAGCACTCTGGAAACATTTATCCCTTTTCCTCCAGGGAACTTTGTATCATGCTGTATGCGGTTAAGACCGCCGACTATTATCTCATCCAATTCTAAGATGTAGTCCACTGACGGATTTAGCGTCAATGTGTGTATCATGCTGTCACGACCTTTATTGTAGTTTTGCTGATATAAGGCTCTTGCTGATCCTCATTCAGTTCATTAGTAATAATTGCTGCTGTATGCAAATCGGCAATCTTGGCAAATGCGATTTCTGAAAACTTCGTATCATCTGCAAGCACGAATGCCTCCCTTGAAAGCGAAATGGCCATTTGCTTAATCATGGCCTCATCCTGATCCGGTGTGGTGTATCCGAATTGAGGATGGATGCCATTAACCCCCATAAAACATTTATCAAATCGATAATTTTCGAGGCTTTCCAATGCCCCCCTGCCAATGATGGCTTTTGTCTGGCTCTTGGCAAAACCGCCAATTAAAAACGTTTTTATATTTCGTTCCAGCAATGCGTTGATATGCATTAATCCGTTCGTTACAACTACAATTTCTTTTGCAGGCAAGAAAGGAATCATTTCAGTAACTGTCGAGCCTGCATCCAGATAGATGGAATCACCTTCTTCAACAAGACTTGCGGCATATTGGGCGATTTGGCGCTTTTGCTGAAGGTTTCTGGCGGATTTTTCAGACATGCTGGGTTCCTGGAGCTTTCCCTGAAGCCTGGCAGCCCCTCCATGTATCCTTTTTAAGTATTTTCCTTCCTCAAGCTGAGTCAGGTCCCTTCTGATTGTTGATTCCGATGTTTCTGTCATATCAACGAGATCCTGAATTTTCACTACACCTTTTTCTTTTAAAAGCTGCAGAATCAATTTGTGGCGCTCTGGTGTTAACAAAACATCACCCCCTGGAATGTGTTGCTCCTCTTGATTACATCATACTGAAACCGATTGCAAAAATCAATCATTTTCATTCAAAAACAATCAAAAACGTTCAAATATCGAACGTTTTTAATTGTTTTACGATTATTAACTCAATAATTATTAAATTAGTAGAATATTTTAAATATATTAAAATAATAGTTTGCTCTATCCGTCTGATTATGCTAGAATCAAAAATAACAATATATAGTTTCTTGTTCAACCACAGATACTATATATTGTTTTAATTTAAGAATTAACTCGTTCCAAGGTCTCTTTTTTGATCCGCTTTCTTTTTGAAAGCGGAATTTTTTTGTTTTGGAAATAGAATCTCTTTCCATTAGCCTTCCAGAACAGGAAAAGAGCACTGCTCAATGGCAGTGCCCTTCTATAAGACCGATTATTTATCTTCATAATTTACCAGATCTTCTATTTTTCCATCTTCATTATGCAGTATTGCCATTGTCCCCGCTTCTTCTGCCATGCTCTTCGCTTTCTCCACCGCTTCTGACTGTGACTCTGCAGTATACTCAGGCTCGTTTTGCCCTTCCTTTTTGACTGCCCATCCTTCCTCATCGTGCGGTACTACATGGAATCTTGCTTCATCTGTACCTGCTCTGTCCTTAAAATATTGTTCCTGTTCATCACTGTGAATGTTGCTTTTACGATTTGCCATGTTTATACCTCCTTTATATAAATGAACTTTCATCTATCGATGAGTACTATCACTTTACCCTTTTAGGGAGTAAAAAAACACAAAGTCTCTCGCCATAAACAGTAATAATTCCCCAATAGATTTTGTCTTTTATTATATAAATTTGACACATAGTGTCGCAAAAATAGGCTTACCCCATAGGAATTAGTACTCTATTCAAAAAATACCATTTTCTACTAAACTAGGAATCGTTAGGGAATCGAAAAACCACTAAATTTCAGGAGGGTATTATGTCAAGAAATAGTCGAAAATCTCCCAAGATATTAGCAGCGGCTCTAGCAGCTTCTTTAGCTTTTGGCACAATCGGGTATGCTGCCCCGCTAAGTAATGAAAATGGAAATTCATCCCACTCGCAAGATCAGAAGATTATTGCCAGAGTAAATGCTGAACGTGCTATCGAACACGTGAGGTATCTATCGGAAGAAATCGGGACAAGACCCGGCGGATTAGAAAATGAAAAAAAATCGGCAGAGTATATTGCCAATACACTCAAAAGTTATGGCTATGATGTTGAATTTCAATACTTTCCAGTAGCAGATCAATTCATAGGCAGTGCAGCATTTGAAGATGGGACGGTATGGGAAATGGGCGCTGCACCAAACGGAGCAATCAGCGATACGCCAGTTCATGCAGAAGTCATCTTTGTGGAAAATGAGAATTTCCAGGGAGCCGAAGGTAAAATAGTTCTTCTGGCTCGAGCAGATACTACAGCCGGATACCGAGAGCAGGTAGCCAAAGCAGTTGAGGCAGGGGCAGCTGGTGTGATTCTCCAAAGCCTTGTTGGAAGCCGCGGCAATTACGGACAAACTTTTAATCCTAACCTTACATCGGAATATGATATCCCGGTTTTTGGGGCTTCCTATATTCATGGAGAATGGCTCAAGGAACAAATGGAGCAAGGTGCAGTTGAGCTCTCCCTGTCAGCAAAACATTATAAGGATCTAAAATCGGTAAATGTAATTGCAACCAAGGAAGCTAAATCAAAAGATGAAGATACAAAAGAGGTTATACTAGGTGCCCATCATGATAGTGTGGTGGGTGCTCCAGGTGCGAATGATAATGCTTCCGGTGTAGGGTTAATGCTTGAACTAGCCAGAGTTTATAAAGGATACAATACAGACAAAACCCTTAAATTCATTGCATTTGGATCTGAGGAACGCGGACTTTTAGGAGCAAGATATTATGTAGATCAGTTAACAGAGACACAAAAAGATCAAATAGAAGCTGTTTTTGTTCCTGATATGGTTGCTACAAATTATGAAAAGGCTACAAACCTATATGCCATGACACCAGACGGCAGCCAAAACATTGTAACTTCTTCAACTGGTCAAGCTGGGGCACGCTTGGGCAATTCTGATATTCTCCCAGGCAAATTCGGATCGAGTGACCATGTTCCTTTCCATAATGCCGGCATTCCTGCGGCCCTTTTTATCTGGATGGGCATAGACAGCTGGGATCCGCTTGTTTACCATATTGAAAAAGTCTATCATACACCGCAGGATACTATCGAAGATAATATCTCTGCAGAAAGAATGCAATCAGCACTTGATATCATCGGTTCCGGACTTTTTGATGTTGTCCGAAAAAAAACACAAGGCAATAATTAATGCTTTTATCCAGCCGCTGGCCAATTGCCGGCGGCTGGTTTATTAGCAAAAAAGAAACTCCATGCCTAACCCCGATTTCTTCTCTCCCTAACCTCCATTCAATATGCCATACCATACGTTTACACACCTTAACCAAATATATATGTTAACCTATTATAAAATTAAGTTGACAATAAACGTTTGCTGCTATTATTCTAAATTGTATAAATACAAATCTATCAGGAGGCATTTTATGAAGACAGGTTTAAGAACGATTGATTTAACATTGGCTGGCATGTTTGTTGGCCTAATGGCGGTTGGAGCAAATATCACTTCATTTGTCCCATTTTTAGTTATTGGGGGAGTGCCTATTACTTTGCAGACTTTTTTTGCCATTCTGGCAGGGGCTATTTTAGGTAGCCGATTAGGGGCTATTACTATGGCTGTCTATGCTTTTGCCGGGCTTGCAGGCGCCCCTGTATTTTCAAAATTCGGCGGCGGTTTTGCTTCCTTATTAAGCCCCACTTTCGGTTTTATCTTATCGTTTATAGTAACAGCCTATGTCACCGGCAAATTGATAGAAAAGAAAAAATCTGTTCCGGTGTATATTACTGCAGCTTTAATCGGAATGGTGATCAATTATGTTTTCGGGACGAATTGGATGTATATGGCCTATAAACTTTGGTTTACAGCACCTGAGGGATTTACCTATCATTTGGCATGGCTGTGGATGGCGGTCCCCCTTCCAAAAGACATAATTCTCTCTGTTTTTGCCGGGTTAATGGCCCATCGTCTGGAGCATAGAGTATTTGCAAGCAGTCAGTTCAGAAAAATGAACCGAGCAGCATAAACAATTTTACTAAGGAGGATACATATGAATTTCCAACAGTTAGCACTTGACGTACTGGAAGGACATGAACTTACAGACTCGGAGGCAATGGATGTTTTAAATTGTCCAGATGAAGAGCTGCTGAATCTATTGCACAGCGCCTATAAAATCCGCCATCATCATTATGGGAATCATGTTAAATTAAATATGATTATTAATACCAAATCAGGCCTATGTCCTGAAAACTGCGGCTATTGCTCACAATCCAGCATCTCAACAGCACCTATTGAAAAATACAGGATGATGGATAAGGAATCTATCATCCAGGGTGCAAAACAGGCACATCAGCTAAATGTTGGAACCTATTGCATCGTTGCAAGCGGAAGAGGTCCGAGCAATAGGGAGCTAAATGAAGTAATTTCAGCGGTTAAAGAAATTAAGGATAACTATAACATGAAGGTCTGCGCCTGTCTCGGGCTTCTAAAGCCTGATCAGGCTGATAAGCTCAAGGAGGCTGGGGTCGACCGCTATAATCACAATATTAACACTTCTGAAAATCATCATGAGAGCATCACTACCTCCCATACATACCGTGACAGAGTCAATACGGTCCAATTAATAAAGGACGCAGGTATTTCACCGTGTTCCGGGGTAATTATTGGCATGAAAGAAACCAGGGAAGACGTCGTAGCGATGGCCAAAAGCCTAAAAGCCCTGGATGCCGACTCAATCCCGGTTAACTTTTTGCATGCAATTGATGGGACGCCATTAGAAGGGACAGATGATTTGAATCCCCGCTATTGTCTGAAGGTGCTTTGCCTGATGCGTTTTATCAATCCATCAAAGGAAATCAGAATATCCGGAGGCAGAGAGGTGAATCTTAGGAGCCTTCAGCCGCTCGGGCTTTATCCTGCTAATTCTATTTTCGTAGGAGATTACTTAACCACAGCAGGTCAGGAAAGCACAGCGGATCACCAAATGCTGAAGGATCTGGGTTTTGAGATTGATTTTGTATCTGGGGAACCAGTATTCTCATGAAAAAAAAGATTCTGCGCAACAGCAGAATCTTTTTTTTTATATCCGGATAAGGTTTATAATTCATCAAAGCCATTATCAATTTGAACTTTTGTATATTGCCGCGATTTTTGTTCAAAGAAATCGGACTTCCCATGGTCAACCTGCTCATAAGCTACTATCCAGCGGAGCGGATTGGTCCGGTAGCCTTCAAACGGCCGTTCATATCCCAGCTGATTGCAGCGGATATTGGCATAAAATTTGATATAAGCTTCAACGTCAGACAGCAGGATGCCTTCTGTTTTGCTGCCGATCACATCGCGGGCCCATTCAATCTCCAGTTCAGCAGCTCTTTTAAAAGTCTCCTGGACGAATTTACTTAATTCATTAGTATTAAGTTCCGGATTTTCCTGCAGAATTTCTTTAAAAATTTTAACAAACAAATCTACATGAATTTGTTCATCCCGGTTGATGTAATTAATCATTGTTGAGGTGGCTACCATTTTCTGATTTCTGGCCAGGTGATAAAAGAATGCAAAGCCTGAATAAAAGAAAAGCCCCTCCAGAACGACATCAAACACAATAGATTTCAGCAGGTTCTCTGCACTTGGATTCTCAGCAAAATCTTTATATCCGTTCACAACAAATTCATTTCTTTCAGCTAATATAGGTTCTGTACGCCAGAATTCAAAAACCTCATCCTGTTTTTGTTTGGGAACAAGGCTTGATAGAACATACGAATATGAGTGATTATGAATCACCTCCTGCTGTGCAAGTATGATCATGAGTGCCGATATGCTTGAGTCGGTAATATAATCAGCAACTTTTCCGGCATAATCCGTCTGGATACTGTCGAGCAATGCAAGCAGGCCAATAATTTTCAAAAATGCCTCTTGTTCACTTTTCCTTAATTCCGGAAATTGCTTAATGTCCTGTGACATGTTTATTTCAAAAGGCGTCCAAAAGTTAGCGAGCATTTTTTTATACTTTGGATAGGCCCAGGAGAAGCGTACATCATCCCAATTAAGCATATTGGAGCATTCCCCATTGATGATTGATGTTGATTTGTTTGGCGCCGATTGATTAATAATTGGCCGTTTTTCTAGAGTATTCATAACGTCCTCCTTTAGCTTGAGCAAGATTCACAGTCTTCAATCTCAGATGAAGTTGATCGGATATAATACGTTGTTTTTAATTTTTTCTTCCATGCTGAAAGATGCAGATTTAAAAGATCGATTGCTTTAATATGGTTCGGTATATAGAAATTAAATGAAATAGCTTGATCTATATGTTTTTGTCTGTTTGCATTCTGCCTGATGCTCCACTCCTGGTTAATATGATAGGCAGATTTGTAATACCAAATGGTCTCACTGTTAATATCGGGAGCTGTCACAGGGATCCGATAATCCTTTTTCTCTTCGGAGTACTGCTTGTTGAATATAGGATCAATACTTGGAGTGCTTCCTGCAATTAAAGCAGTTGATGCATTAGGTGCAACCGCCAGCAAATAGGCATTTCGAACACCGTTTTCACTTACCTCTTTGCTCAATGCAGCCCAGTCCATGTCTGACTCTGCCTCCAGATATCCCCTCTTTTCAAAGTAAGCACCCGTTTCCCAATCAGAACCTTTAAAGGCTGAATAGCTTCCTTTTTCTTTAGCCAGATCCATAGAACTTTTTATCGCTAAAAAAGCAATTTGCTCATATAGAATGTCAGCGAATTTTTCTGCTTCTTCGCTTTCCCATGTGATTTTTTTCAGTGCAAGAAGGTGGTGCCATCCAAAAGTCCCCAGTCCAATCGCACGGTACTTCTGGTTTGTGATCTGGCCCTGAGGCACCGGAATACTATTAATATCAATGACATTATCAAGCATTCGCACCTGAATTGGCACAAGCCTTTCAAGTACTCCCTCACTTATGGCCCTTGCAAGATTGATGGATGAAAGATTGCAGACAACGAAGTCTCCTGGATGTTTTTCGATAATAATTCTCCCATCCCTTGTATATTCTTCAACCCTCTTTGTAACACTTTGGTTTTGTACAATCTCAGTGCACAGGTTTGTACAATAAATCATTCCGCAATGTGAATTGGCATTTTTCCGATTTACTTCATCCCGGTAAAACATAAATGGTGTCCCTGTTTCAAGCTGGCTTCTCATGATGGATTTCATTATATCGATGGCAGGCACTTTTTCCCTTGATAGATTCGGGTTATCTATACACTCTTTATATTTCTGGCGGAATGAACCTTCGCCTTCACCTTCATCATAAAAATCCTCCAGTGAAAAGCCCATTACCTTGCGGACTTCATGGGGATCAAATAAATACCAATATCCCCGGCTTTCCACTTTTTCCATAAACAAATCCGGAATGCAGACACCTGTGAATAAATCATGTGTCCGCTGCCGTTCATCTCCATTATTAAGCTTTGCATCAAGAAACGAGAAGATATCTTTATGCCAGACATCCAGATAGACGCTTATAGCACCCTGCCTCTGTCCAAGCTGATCAACACTGACTGCTGTGTTATTCAGCTGCTTCATCCAGGGAATCACACCTGAAGATGCACCCTTAAATCCTTTAATATCACTTCCTCTGCTGCGGATCTTCCCTAAATATACTCCGATTCCCCCGCCATTTTTAGACAGTGATGCAATATCGGTATTGCTGTCATATATAGAATCAAGACTGTCATCAACGGTCTCAATGAAACAGCTTGAAAGCTGTCCCCAGTTTTTCCCTGCATTAGCGAGTGTTGGCGTGGCAACAGTCATATACAAACCACTCATTGCCCAGTAAGCTTCTTTAATGAGTTCAAGCCGCTTACCCTTCGGCTCCCTTTTCATCAGCACCATGCTGATGATCATGAACCGTTCCTGTGGAAGCTCATAAAGATTTTTCTGTTTGTCCCTGGCAAGATATCGGTCAGCCAGCATTTTCAACCCCAAATATGTAAATAAGCGGTCATTTTCTTTCTTTATGAATTGGGCAAGTTCATTTATCTCATCCTTTGAATACACATCTAATAAATCCTGGTCATAAATTCCTAAAGCCGTCAGCCGTTCAATTAACGTATAAAAATGTTTGTAGCAATCATCCGGCTGGCATTCTCTATTTTTTCCTGACTCAGTATAGAGCTTCTTAAGAAGCAGACGTGACGCGGCAAAAGTCCAATTAGGCTCATCAATACTGATAAAAGATAAACAATCCAGTATAAACTGGTCATACATTGCTTCCGCTCCCAGCTGGCTCATTTCTTCATACCTTTTTAATAGGTGCTCTATGCCGAGCTGTGGAAATTCTGTCTTAAGTTCTTCTAAAATTTCTATCGGTTGTATGGTTTGGACCATCTTACTTCCTCCTAAAGGCAAAATAAAAATCCGCCCGGAAAATGAGCGGATCAAACGATAGTATAATAGCTGGAAGCAGATGAATAAACGGCCATTACGCGATCGTTTCATCATCTCAATCCCCGAAGATATGAAACTTTCGATCGCCCTGGCAGGTCTCCTGGCTTGTGCTTCACTCTACTTAAAGCCCTTCCCATACAAACGCCATAAAGCGTTTTGTACAGTGGCATGCTCTTTTCGTCTGCACTTACAGTTGCGGGGACAGCTTCGGTTTTACACCGAATTCCCTATTAAGTCCTCATAGGACACCAATCACGATCTATATGTAGTTTTTATTCTTTTTAATATATACTATATATTGTAGATGATTCTATCATATAGAGAAATAGATTACAAATTTTTAATCGTTAATGGACGAAAAAGAACAGGGGGGATATTCCCTCTGTTCTTTATTTCTCACTCATGATTTTCCATTTCAATATCATGAGATACCGGCTCAGGGGTAGCCCAAAATGAATCATATACAGCATACCCTGCCATTACAAGAACGAGATACGCAATCGCTGCACCTGCCCATTTTTTCATTTTATCTGCTCCTTTTAATTAAACGTTTTTTCATTTATCGCAGTCTAACGGACAGTATGACCCCACTACAGGGCTCAGAGGAGTCCATGGAGGATGAGTGGGTCAACTGCCCATTGAGGCCCGATTTGTTCAACTAACAATCAGCAGAGAAAAAGAATTCCCGCTGATTGAAGTTTCACTTTATTTTTACTCTTTGTAAACGAAGTGCGTTTAAAACGACAGATACGGAGCTGAACGCCATTGCGGCGCCGGCAAGCCAAGGTGCAAGGAACCCTATTGCAGCTACTGGGATGCCAAGGGTATTGTATGCAAATGCCCAGAAAAGATTTTGTTTTATATTCCTAATGGTTTTTTTGCTCATTAGGATGGCGTCTGCAATACTATTTAAATCACCTCTCATTAGCGTAATATCAGCTGCTTCCATCGCAACGTCTGTACCGGTTCCGATCGCCATACCAATATCAGCTACAGCAAGTGCAGGTGCATCGTTTATGCCATCGCCGACCATAGCTACTATTTTTCCCTGGTTCTGAAGTTTTTTTACTTCTTCTGCCTTGCCTTCAGGTAGAACCTCTGCAATTGCAGAGTCTATGCCCACTTCATCAGCTATTGCCTGAGCCGTACGTTTGTTATCTCCCGTAATCATAATGACTTCAATGCCCAGTTTCCTTAAGCGTTTGATTGCATCTCTGGATGTTTCCTTTATTGTATCCGCAACTGCCACGATACCTGCATATTTGCCATCAACCGCGACAAGCATTGCCGTTTTTCCAGTTTCCTCCAGTGTTTCCATATCAAGTTTGGCTGACTGGACATTAACGTCGTATTTGTCCATTAATCTTCTTGTACCTATCAGGAGATCTTTTCCATCCACTCTCGCTTTTATTCCATACCCCGGAATAGCTTCAAATTCAACTGGATTAAATAGCATGATTCCTTTATCCTTTATTCCCTTTACTATCGCTTCAGCCAATGGATGCTCAGACTGTTTCTCCGCTGACCCTACAAGCTGGAGAAATGTTTTTTCTTCAACATTGTGTTCTATAATCACATCTGTTAATACCGGTTTGCCATGTGTAACTGTTCCAGTTTTATCAAGAACGACTGCAGTGATTTCATGCGTGAGCTCCAAGTGCTCTCCGCCTTTGAAGAGAACCCCATATTCCGCTGCCCGGCCTGAGCCGGCCATTATAGAGGTTGGCGTCGCCAGACCTAGAGCACATGGACATGCAATTACCAGGACAGCAATCAATTTTTCGAGTGCTTCTGCAAAATTTCCAGGACTTACCCATATATACCACACCAGGAATGTAACCACTGCTATGGCCACTACAATGGGAACGAATATCCCAGAGATTCTGTCTGCCATTCGCTGTATAGGGGCTTTTGAACCTTGCGCTTCTTCAACCACTTTAATAATCTGTGACAATGCTGTATCTTTGCCGACTTTAGTGGCTTTAATTTTCAGGAAGCCATTTTTATTAATGGTGGACCCAATAACTGTATCTCCTGCTGTTTTATCAACAGGTACACTTTCCCCTGTCAGCATGGATTCATCTAAAGCAGACTGTCCTTCGATAATCTCACCATCAACTGGAACTTTTTCACCTGGCTTTACATATATGATTTCCCCAGCAATGACTTCTTCAAGGGAAATTTCAATTTCTTCCCCTTCCCTTAAGACAGTTGCTGTTTTTGCCTGCAGCCCCATAAGCTTTTTGATTGCTTCAGAAGAACGTCCCTTAGCCCGGGCTTCAAACAGCTTGCCTAAGATTATTAATGTTATAAGGATAGCACTTGTTTCGTAATAAAGTTCCACCATATGTGCATTGCTGCCAATTGATAAAATTGATTGGTATAAGCTATAGAAAAAAGCAGCAGAAGTTCCGAGTGCAACCAGCACATCCATATTGGCGCTCTTATTTTTTAATGCCTTATATGCCCCGACATAAAATTGCTTTCCTATGAAAAATTGTATCGGTGCTGCAAGAGCCAGCTGTACCCACGGATTCATAAACATATCGGGAACATAAATAAACGATGTAAACTCGAAATGTCCAACCATGGACCAGAATAAAGGGATGGAAAGAATTAAAGAAAAAATAAACTTGCCTTTTTGTTTCTCAATTTCCTTTTCCCGATATCCCTCGATATCCTGGTCTTTATCCATTTTCACTTTCGCCTGATACCCTAGATTCTCCACTTTCTTTATCATGTCCTGAATGGAGATTTGTTCAGGATTATATTCCACAGTGCCCGTTTCAAGAGCCAGATTGACTACAGCTTGTTTGACGCCTGGAAGCTTATTAAGTCCCTTTTCAATCCTTCCAGAGCAAGCAGCGCAAGTCATGCCCAGCAATTCGAACTCTGCTTTCTCAGATACGACCGAATAACCTAAATCCTCAATTTTTTTCTCAAAAGCTTCAACAGAAGTTACTTCAGGATTATATTTAATTGCTGCTTTTTCTAAAGCAAGATTGACACTTGCTTCTTGGACGCCGTCCAGCTTATTTAAGCCTTTCTCAATTCGAGACGAACAGGCAGCACATGTCATGCCTGATACTGGAAGGTGAACCTCTTTAAGGGCTGCATCAACCATAACTCCCACTCCTTTATTAAACGATGTTCCTCACAATTTATATACTATACCCCTCTATCCTATATGTCAATCAAATAAATCCAGACAAATTACTCATTTTATTTACTAAAAAAAGAGAACGTGTATTTTGTCCACACGTTCTTTCCCGATCCTATTACTCTACATCATAGCCTTGATCATCAATTGTTTCTTTGATTTGCCCAAGTGTAACTGCTGAAGAGTCAAATTGAACCTGCACCTGGCCATTATCAAGGTCAACTGCTACTTTATCAACACCATTTAGTTTGCCGACACTGCCTTCTACCGCTTTTACACAATGTCCGCATGACATTCCGCTAACTTTTAAAGTGACATTTTCCATAATATTTAAACCCCCAATTATTTTTTCATTAGTTTTTGAATAGTGACTAAAAATTCATCAAGCACTTCTTGATCGCCTTCATGGATTCTTTCAACTACACAGCTTTTCAAATGGCCTTCGAGCAAAAGCTTCGCTACGCTATTCAAAGCGGACTGGGTTGCAGAAATTTGTGTTATTATATCGTCACAATACACGTCTCTGTCAATTAGTCCTTTTATTCCGCGTATTTGACCTTCAATCCGATTTAAACGGGTTGTCAAATTCTTTTTAACTTTTTCTGAGTGATGACTTTTTCGTTCCGATTCGATCGAACAGCAGCTTTCAGACATTAAATCCTCATTTTCCAATTCAAAAGCCATTTGATCAGCCTCCTTTATATTTATTATATTATACCCCGGTATCCTATGTAAAGGCCTGTGCTCAAAATGAAATAAATTACGGATTTTTATGTACAATTTCCCTTTCATGATATTTAAAATCTCTGTTTATACTAACGGAAACACTTTATTAAAGGAGGCAGCTAATGTGGAAAGAAAGCATAAAAATCCAGAAGACACGGGCAAAGATTTATATGGGATCGATAAAGATATCAGCCTGCAGTCAGTAAATTTTGCTTCTGCTGAGAATCAATATTTAAATGAACGTACACAAACTGAGTCCAATCAGGAAATATAGAGTTAAAAGCCGCCAACATGGCGGCTTAAGATCATCTTTACAATTCTGTCAGTTCTCCAATTTCTACCTCGGATCTTTCTTCAAGTGGACCGCGCAAATGTACCGTAGCTGTTCTTCCATCCTCATTCAGCTTGTCGATCCACACAGAAGCACCATTGTATTTTACTTCGATATCTGCTGATGATGAAAGAATTTGTTTCACACGTTTTGCATCCATAAGTAACACTCTCCTCTGCATTTTTCATTTTATTTTTTGCATGGTTGAGAAATTTATGCTTTGCTTTGTCAAAAAGTGAAGTGAGTAAGCCTTCGATTTTTGATCAAGGTCTATATGGACTATGGCATCTGATTAAAATCTGCTGTTCATAACTTGCTCTGGATTAAAAGTTGTCCTATCCTTCCAATACACTGAATACACTTTGTACAAATAGGTTTTGGAGTGAGGAGCTGTACACTTATGAGCATTTTTCTAAGCTATGTTTTCTTGGGTCTGTCGCTTGCAGCGCCAATCGGTCCAATCAATGCTGCACAGTTGGATAAAGGAATAAAAAATGGGTTTTTCCATGCCTGGCTGGTGGGGCTGGGAGCTATGACAGCAGATGCCATATATATGGGGGCTGTTTATTTGGGGGTTGTACACTTTCTTGAGATACCATTCATGAAAGCATTCTTATGGTGCTTTGGATTTTTCGTCCTTGTATACACAGGAGTTGAAACCCTGACAAGTGCCGGCAAAGTCGTTTCAAGCTATAGAACCAAAGATGAATCTAAAATTAAATCCTTTATGTCGGGTTTTCTCATGTCTTTGTCAAATCCTTTAACTATACTGTTTTGGCTTGGCATCTATGGTTCCATTCTGGCCAAAACAGCAGCCGAGTATGACAAGGCTCATGTCATTTTATACAGCGGTGCAATTTTCACTGGGCTTCTCCTCTGGGACATAACGATGGCTGCCGTCGCCAGCAGCTTTAGAAGATTTTTAACCGGAAAAATTCTCGCTTTAATTTCCATATTATCTGGCTTATCGCTGATTGGCTTTGGGATTTATTTTGGGATACAGGCTTATAAACTTTTGTTGTAATACATATTCCATCCATTCAGACAAGGGGGAGAAAAACAGATAATTACGTGCTGAAATATCAATCTGAGCTGCAGGATGGCCAAAGGTATGAATTCTTTGAAGCTGCATTACAGTTAATATGGTTGTCTGTCAAGTTTGGGGATTTATCTGACATGAATTAAGTTTTATTTAGCATGTCTAAGAGTTGACCTAACTGGTTTTCGCTTTTATCTTACATGTTTTGGTGTTTATCTCACATTTGGCACAATACTTCTTTGCTGAGAACAAATTTAACACATAAAACAGGAAGTTAATTAGGAGTGAAGCATATATAATTCATTTCTGGCGCTTATACGAATGAAAGTGACGCATATATGTGCCAAAGTGAAGCATAAACTGAAAATCATCCAAACATACAAAAAAAGAGCACCCTTCAGGTGCTCTTTCATATGCCCGGCAGCGTCCTACTCTCACAGGGGGACAGCCCCCAACTACCATCGGCGCTGAGAAGCTTAACTTCCGTGTTCGGTATGGGAACGGGTGTGACCTTCTCGCTATCGCCACCGGACTATGTAATTGAAGAAACTTCGTTCCCTCAAAACTAGATAATGTATGAAGAAGCATTTGCCGAGTATTCACCAATGACTTGTCTAGCTTCGG